>JBKQKT010000799.1:0-3884 GCA_052147365.1 Candidatus Korobacteraceae bacterium
CCGCGCGCAGCGGCGGAGTGGGAGCCCTGACGGGAGCGAGCGCAACAAGAGAGCGCAACCCCGGAAGCACGGGAGCAGCCATGCGGGAGTATCTGGTGCGAACGTCGCACAAACCGCGGCCCTTGCCAGCGGGACGCTGGGCGATGACCCAGCGCTGGAACGATCTGCTGTTTGCGCACTGGCCCATTGCGACGGCGAAGATGGAGTCGCTGCTGCCGGATTGGCTGGAAGCAGATACGATCGAGGGGTCGGCGTGGTTGGGCGCAGTGCCATTCTGGCTGGATCGCATCAAAGTCCGCGGCATGCCGGCGATTCCTGGGCTGAGAAACTATCCTGACCTCAATTTGCGGACCTACGTGCGAGATCGGTTCACGGGAACGCCGGGGTTCTATTGCTTCAGCGTGGATTCAAGCAACTTGCTGGCGGTGGCGGCGGCGCACCTGGTGTACCACCTGCCGTATTCGCTGGCAGAGATGTACCTGGAGCCGCGGTCGGACCGCGAGTTTGCGTTCTACAGCCGGCGGAGATTTTCGCGCAAGCCGGTGATCTTCAAGGCAAGGTACCGGGGCCTGGGACCAACGCGGCAGACGGCGGAGATGCGGCCGGGATCGCTCGAATACTTCTTTACGGAGCGGCCATGCGTGTTCTCTACCAACCGCGCGGGAGAGCCGATCAAGGCGAATCTGCACCACATTTCGTGGCCGCTGGAAGAGGCGGAGGCAGAGATCGAGCGCAACGATTTGGCGACGGCGGTGGGACTGCAGCTGCCTGACCGGGAGCCGGTGCTGCACTACTCGCGGCGGCTGGCTGTTTATGTGTGGCCTGCGGAGCTGGCGCGTCCGGCGCTGGCGGCGCGGCCGGTGACTGTCGCGGCAACGCCGACGTAGAAGCAGCTTTTAGCTGCTTGCTTTTTTATGCCGCGTGGATAGTAGTGGCTCGCTGATGGCTCAGGTCTAATGACGGGCAGCGGGCGGAAACGGTTTCGATCCGTCGCCAACGATCACATCCGCCGTTTCGTCTTTGCCGTTGCGAATGTAACCCACCTTGGCAACGGTCCCCGGTTTCAATACAAAGATCGAACTGACGAACCCGGCAGTGTTCTTCACGGGGCTACCGTTCAGGGTCACGATGATGTCGCCAATCTTCAATCCAGCCTGTTCGGCGGGACCGGCTGGGACAACGGCGCCAATCTTCGCTCCGGGCCTGACAACGTGAGCCTGCGCCCCAGTCCCGCTTGTCACGTCTTGTAGCTGAAGGCCAATCACGCCGTACGGTTTAACAACACATACAGACATCAAGTTGACATTGGTGCCGCTTTTCTCCAGCGACCAGGTGCTGCCGCCATCGTCGGTGTGCAGGATGATGCCGGCATGGCCGACCGCCCAACCCGACTGCGGAGTGACGAAGTTTATCTCATCCAAATCTTCCCTGGTGCCGCTGGCCTGGAATTTCCATGTGGCGCCGCTGTCGTCGGTGTGCAGAATGACGCCGTCGCGGCCCGCGATCCATCCTGACTGCGGACTCACAAACGCTACCGACATCAAGTCAACCCGGGTGCCGCCATTCTGAATCTTCCACGTGCTGCCGCCGTCTTCGGTGTGCAGGATCGTGCCTTTTCTGCCGACGGCCCAGCCGAAGGACGCCGTGGGAAACGACATCCCAATCAAGTACCGGATGGTAGGGCTGTTTTGCCGTTTCCAGGTGCTGCCGCCGTCTTCGGTGTGGACAATCGCGCCGTCAGATCCCGCCGCCCAGCCCGTTTGCTTGTTAATGAAGGTCACGAACGAGAGGAAGCCGGGTGCCCCGCTATTCTGTGGTTTCCAAGTGCTTCCCGCGTCTTCAGTATGGAAAATTGTGCCGCCGTCTCCAACGATCCAACCAAGATTCGGCTCGATGAAGGCTACTTCGCTGAGGTCGCCGCTGGTTATACCCTTACCCTGCTGGCCCCAAGTTGCGCCGCCGTCGTCCGTGTGAAAGACGGCGCCTCCGCTGCCCACTACCCAGCCCGATAGCCTGGTCGGAAATGCGACCGAGTAAAACGTTCCCGTGCTGGTGTTCTTTGTGGTCCATGTGAGGCCGCCGTCTTCTGTCTCGAGCATTTTCGCCTGTTCGCCCACCGTCCAGATCGACCAGGGCCCAGCGAGCGGCGGATTCGTACTCACAGTGGGAGCCTGATTGGTATGGTCACTTCCACTTTCACCACCCGGCGGTGAGACGACGTGCGTCCAGAACAGAAACGCTCCAATAACGACGATCATGCACGCCGCCGCGGTTACTAAAACCAGCGGGAGCTTTTTTCCCGGCAGCGCAGGGCCATTCTGTCGGAGCGCCGCGCGCACCTCAAGAACCGCGCTACTGATCCAGGCAATCGAAAGGACGAGCAGGGAGACAAAGAATGCGGCAAAGCTGAATGCGCCCCAATCAACCTTCTGAGAGAATGCCTGGCAGGAATCTGTGTAGCGGTAGCTGATAAGGGTTCCGGTGAGCCAGGATGGCGCAATGCCGTGCCACTGAGTGGCGCAGCTTCGTAGCGTGTAGAAGCCAATGGTCACCGCAACCAGGGCAACGCAGCCGGAAAAACCTTTGACGAATGCCAGTACGCCCTCAGACAGGTAGCCGAAGCCTGGCACAGCCTTGCGCTTGCCGCTGAATTTATGCGGCCACAGCGCGCGCATCCCGAGCCGAAGAATCAGGTAGCCGAAGAGAATGATGACGGCGTGCTCTGCAATCCACCAAATCATTTCCAGGAAAGGATGGTCGTGCACGATCATCCACGCCGAATCAACGTCTGCACCCATCCAGCTCAGCCACTTGGGAGTGACGCCGTTGGTGATGATGGGAGTGCCGTATTTGACCAACCCAAAAAGTCCGACCAGTCCCCAGACCGTGATGACAGCCGATCCGGTACCCAACAGGGCCCAGCCCAGCATTCTCATTTTGAGTGGCTGAAGCGTCGGCAGCACTTCAGTCGATTCGCTGGGAGTGTGGCGGCGATAGCGTCTGAGCCGCTGCAGGCCGGAGCGGAACCACGCCAGGCCGCCGGCGCCCACGAACAGCGAAAGAACCGCAAAGAGTGGCAGGACAATGTAGGTGCTGGTTGTATTCGACGTACCCGCAAAGACCGTGTAGAGGCAAAGCATGATGAACACGGCCGCAGCGACGCAGACAATGGTGCCGGCCAGAACCGCAGCCCAACTGACGACCATGGCCTGCACCCGCCGGCTGGCCAGCACGGGCTGCACCAGTGCGTCGTGACTCAGTTCGTAGTAAGTGCTGTCCGACCTCCGGTCTGTTCGCAGCAGGCGCCGCTCGACCAGTTGGCTCATGGTTTCACGGGGCAATTTCAGTTGGCGAAGCAGTTCGCGCTCCTCAACGCTGAGCCTTCGACCTTCAGGACTGATCAGGTATTGCTCGAATAGAACCGGGACCGCGCCGCGAAGTTATCGGGCCGGAAGCGACCGGATCGCATCGGTATAAAAATTCTCCAGCGTCTGGGCCAGACCGGCATCGCCGCCCAGGTCCTTGAAGTTGACGACAATTTCTCCACTGGATTGCTTTTGTTTGAATGCGGCAATGCTCTCAATGCGCTGGCAAATCAACTGCAGGTGAAAAGGTTCTACCTGCCGCCCGCCTGAACTGCGAGCGCCAGAAGCTGACTTGGTCAAGTAGGCAAGAATCGAGGTCACAACATCGGGCTCCAGACGGAAAGCCCGAGTAGAAGCATCTCTGGCCTCGATTGCTGCCGGCCCGGTAATCGCCTTCGACGCCATTTCGTACGTCAGCGGAGCCAGGCGGTAGCGGTGATCCAGGATCTCCGGTATGTGATCGGAAGCTTCTTCAAGCAGCCCCAGGAAGTCTTCGCGCAGGGATAGCACCACACGAAT
>JBKQKT010000800.1:0-4524 GCA_052147365.1 Candidatus Korobacteraceae bacterium
CGACTGCCGAACCGCGTGCGATAGTCCTCCGCAAGATGGGGAAACTCCTTCTCCAGAAACGGCAAGAAGATGCTCGACGAGCAAGGCTTCAGGAACAGCGGATTGGCGTAGATGTATTTTGCGCCCACCTGTTTCGCCGCGCGCACCAACCCGTCCAGCGCAGCCGGAGAGTCGCTAATGCCCGGTAGCACGGGCGCACAGATCACACCCGCGTTGACTCCGGCAGCGTTCAACTCGCGCACCGCCTCCAGACGCAGGTCAGGACGCGGCGCGCGCGGCTCCAGAATTCGTGCCAGCTTGGTATTCAGCGTCGTGATCGTCAGATTCACGAAGAGTGAGTTGTGCTCTGCCAACCGCCTGAGCAGCTGCACATCGCGCAGTATGAGGTTCGACTTCGTCACGATGCCCAGATCGAGTCCACGATGCAGCGCCAGTTCTTCCAGGATGCCGCGTGTGACCTCGAAGCGCTTCTCCGCCGGCTGGTAAGGATCAGTAGCCGTACCGATGGCGATCTCTTCGCCAAGCTTCACTTTCTTGAGATCCTGCCGCAGCAGCCATGCCGCCTGTTGTTTCACGTAGATTTTGCGCTCGAAGTCAACGCCCTCGCGCATCTCCATGAACTCGTGCGTGTAGCGCGCATAGCAATACTTACAGGCGAACTCGCAACCGCGGTAAGGGTTGATAGTCCACGTGAATGGCACGCGGTACGAGGTGCAGCGATTGAGTAGCGAGCGGGCTGGCAGAGTGAAATACTCCACCAAATGCCCTTGCCGTAGGGAGTCGCTCTGCGCTGCAAGTTTGGCGATCCCCACCAATGGGGTTCTTTCGCCAGTTCGGGTGGACTCATCCACTTCGATTTGGAGCGTGGAGGGCTTCATGAGAGATGCAATCGCCTGTATATTCGCTTTTTATTCGCCCACGAAGATACTGCTAAAGGGCGCAGAATGTCAAGCACGGCACCCAAGCTCGGCGCTTGTCGACTCGCAATCGTCACACGCTAGCATTTCCTTTCTGTCAACAAAGAAAAAGGAGCAGCCTGCGCTGCTCCCCCCCTTGTTGCTGCTCGTCTGACGAACTACTGTGAAGGCTTCTTGTGGACTGGCGCATGAGCCGGAGCAGCCGTGGACACCGGGTTCCCATTCTTGTCGAGCAGGATGCCCTCCGTCATCGTCATCATGAACGGGTTTGGCGTGTAGCTCGACACGGTGCCCTGGAATTGCATGAGCGCACCCACCTGCGGCATTAACTTGGCAGGGATCGGTTTGGCCATGGTCAGGGTGATATCGGCTTTCTTGTCGTCGATGTCATCCGCGCTGCCCGCCAGCATGACCTTCGAGGGGTTAACGCTGATCACGCTGGCGCCTAACTTCACGGCCTTGTCCTTGATAGCGTTCCATACGGTGTCAGCCGCCTGCGTATTGCCCGAGGAAAGCACCAGCTCCCACTCCGCGAAACTCATCTGCTTCGGATCCTTGCTCTTCACTAGGTCGGCAGCCTGCTCGGCTGGGGAGGGTGGGGGCGGCGCTGCGGCCACGGTAAAGCCCGTCGGCGGCATGACGCTCGTCGAAGCTTTGGCTTGGGCGACCAGTTCGTTCCAGCCATCCTCCTTACCGTGATAGCGGAGGTACTTCTTGTGGCCATACTCCAAGATTTGTTGCTGGCCGGCACCCTGTGCCATCTGCGAGGCCTTGATGATGAACCAGAAGCCCTCCGGGTTCATTGGCTTTGACTCGAGATCGGCCTGCGCCAGGGGATAAATGTCTGCAATGCTGGGCTGACTTTCCTCAGAAACCGCCTCGCGAAAATCTTTCGACGCGGCCGCATTGTCCTTCTTTTGCAAGGCGACAAATCCCAGCCCGCCTTCGAAGATCGCACTTAGCTCGTTGTGGAACTTGGTGAAGTCGGCGTCACTCATGCCCTCGGGTTTGGCCATGTTGTGCAGCGCCTGTTCTCCCTGTTGGGCGTATTTCTGCACCATATCCAGATTTTGCGTAAGATTTTGTGCCGTCGTTGTGGCGCGATAGTAGTAAACCAGCACAGCCAGCGCGCGAACGTTGTTGGGGTTCGTTTGCAGAACCCGGTTGGCGGCATCGAGGGTCTTCTGCGCGTCCCCCGCCTGCTGATATGCGCTCATCAGGGAAACCAAGGCCTCTTCCTTCATTACGCTGTTGGGATAAGTCTGGAGAAAAGCCTCCAGTCCCTGTGCCTTTTGCGCCGGGTTGGTCTGCTGGGAGGCGTTGACGTATGCGTTGTATTCAGCAGGATCTTTGATGGTCGGGGCTGCCTGGCCGGACGGTGCCGGTTGTGCCGCCTGGCCGGCTAACGGCTGGACCGCTACCGTGGTGATCAGCGCCAACAACATCATGACTAGCGACTTCTTCATTCGTTTGGCTCCTTGGATTTCTAGGACCTGATGACGATCTTCGCCTATACACACCCGCACTCGGCGCAGGAATTCTGAAATTCTGATGCACGATTACGACGCCACGATCTCCATTCCCTGCCTGTCGCGGCATTGAATGTAAGAATGTGTGGAAACGGGATTATAAGTATCTGCCGCAGTTTAAGGCAAGATAGTTACTACTTTACACAATTCCCACCTCTCCCGGAGAATGCATGCCATGAAATCTCAAAACTCAGACTCCTTGTCAGATGCTATAGCAGTTGTCAGTGGAGGCAGCCGCGGCATCGGCCATGCGATCGTTACCAAGCTGGCGCAGATGGACGCTACCGTGGTCTTCACTGGCCGCGACGAACCCCGGGTGCATCAGGTTGCCCACGAGTTGGCCGCGCAGGGCCATCGCTGCGAAGGCATCGCCTGCGACGTCACCGCTCTCGCCAGCGTGGAAGCGCTAGGCCAACGCCTGCATCGCGATTACGGCCGCGTGGACATTCTTGTGAACAACGCGGGCATCGGCGGCCCTTCGGGCTTGCTGCACGAGCTTGCGCCCTCCGATTGGGACGCCATCTTCAACACCAATCTCCGTGGCGTGTATTTTATGTTGCGCGCCATCGTGCCGCTGATGACGGCGGCCGGCTCGGGCCACATCATCAACGTCTCTTCGCTCGCTGGCAAGAATCCTCTGCCGCGCGGCGCCGCCTATTCCGCGTCGAAATGGGGACTGAACGGGCTTAGCTATGGCGTTGCCGAGGAACTCCGTGGACACAATATCCGAGTAAGCGTCATCTGTCCCGGCTCGGTCAACACCGACTTCAGCCCGCGCCGCGTTGGCAAAGAAACCGGCAAGATGCTCCAGCCCGGCGACGTGGCGCACGCCGTTGCCATGTTGGTAACGCAAGAACCGCAGTCCTTCATCAGCGAAGTGCTGATCCGGCCGACACAGAAACCCTAGGTAACGGTTCGGAGTACCTCGTATGTAGCAGCCCAATTAACGCGCCTATACCTAACCCGTGATAAGCTTGTTGCAGGTTAGGTAGAGACAGTGACGGAAACCGAACGCATGCTCGCGGAATACGACCAGGTGATGCACGGCAATGCCTGGCACGGCGATCCCATTTGGCAGATTCTTGATGGCGTCTCCGCTAAAGCGGCGGTTTATCGGCTGCTCGCAGATGTTCATACCATCTGGGAAATCGTCCTGCACATGATTTTCTGGGAGGGCGTGGCTGCCCGACGGTTGGCTGGGCAACGCGCCGGACTCGATGAGGCGCTTAACTTTCGGCCAATGCCTTCCGCCACCGAGGCCAACTGGCAGAAAACCCTGGAGCAGTTCCGCGCGTCCAATCAAGCGTTCAGGTTAGCATTGCAAGCGCTGGAGGTAGCGCGCATGGACGAGTTGTCGGCCGCAGGCAAGCGCACGTTCTACGATGAAGCGCACGGACTCATCCAGCACAATGTCTATCACGCTGGGCAGATCGCAATGCTGAAGAAGAATTTCGCGGCGCAGGAATTGTCCGGCAGTTTGTAATTCTGCAATGCGGGTGCTAACATCCGACTCGCAGGTTAGGTCAGGAGGCAATCATGTCAGATCGTGATGGCAGCGGTTTCTTGTGGTTTTTGGCCGGTCTCGGCATCGGTGCGGCGGTGGGCATCCTCTACGCTCCCAAGCCCGGAGACGAGACGCGCCAGCGCCTTCGCACGGTGGCGGAGGATCTTCCCGACAACGTGAAAGAGCGGGCGCGCCAGGCGCGCGAGCAGGCCGGAAGCTGGGCTGAAAAGGGGCGCGATTACCTGAACCAGCAGAAGGAACAGGTTCGCTCTGCCTACGAAGCAGGCCGCCAGGCGTATCGCGAGGCGACCACCGAAACCCCGGAAGGCACGACTCCCAACGTTCCGTAGGGCGGGGAAAACATGGACGACAAACTGACGATCTTCATCGCCGTTACCGCTGCCGCCGTTGTGCTGCAGATGCTGATTCTTTTGGCTATGTACCTATCCGTGCGCAAGCTTAGTGCGCGGATGGAGTCAGTCGTGGACGAAACTCAGTCCCGCGTATTCCCTCTGTTGGAGGAAGGCAAAGCTATTCAGCAGGATGTTAAGACGTTCCTGGAAACTGCACGTCC
>JBKQKT010000801.1:0-6503 GCA_052147365.1 Candidatus Korobacteraceae bacterium
CCGGCCGCATCAGTCTGCCCCTCGCAAAATGTTCCAGCGATAAACGCCAAGAAAAGCAGGGTTGGACGCAATCGGTCGCCAGCGCGCTTCGGGATAGTTCACAAGTTCAGCAACTGACCAACGGCGGATTTCGCCTGGCGATTTTCCCATCGGTCCCGTGTGGTAGATGACGAATCGCTCATCTCCACCTTCGACCTGGCTGCGGCCGAGAAAGATCATGGCGTGGAACGGCATCCTCTGGCCATCCTGGCGAAAGAACAGCAGATCGCCCGGGCGTGCCCCGCCGAAATCTCGCCCCACCAAGAACGTATTATGGCGCCACAGAGTCTCTGCATCGGCGAACTGGGCGAAGGCGCCGTCGTCAAGGTCGGTCGCGGCGAAGCTTCCGCCGCGCACCCGGAAAAGCGATGCCTTCAGCGGGGTGTACGGGTATTGATATTGGCGAATGTCAACCGCTGAGGCCGGGATTGGCAGTGCTGTGGCGTGGGCCCATGCGGCATTATGCTCACGCAATGCTTCACGATAGGCGAACCGCGCCAGTGCAGCGCAATCAACAATTTCGGTGGGGAGCGCGTTTCCACGGTAATACTGTACTTCCGCCAGCAGCGTAAACCAGCGCCGGAAAGCCGCGCGGTCGGAAGGATCATGCAGGCGAAGGAAGTCAGGCGTGCCGTCACCGATGATATCGCTGATGTCGAGCGTCGTCCGCAGCGTAGTCTCTTGTGAAGTGAAACCGGGAGCAGTGACACGCAGTGTCGTTTCGCCAGGATTGACGCCCGCAAGCAGTGAGACCATTGCGGAGTTGTGGTCGAACGTTACTGACTCGACTACTGCTCCATGCGGGTTCTGGACCTGTACCTCCAGACCCCGAAGCTCGCGTCCGTTCGAGGAGTGGATCTTGAGTTCCGCCGAGCTGAAGCCGTCGGCTGGAAGCGTGCTATCTGAGAGCTGTACGAGGAATGCAGGGGGCCCCAGGGCGCGGTGCATGGTGAAGGCGCACACCGCGGCTGCTATCGCGACCACAGCCAGCACTGCCAGCCAGCGAGGCACGCCGCGCATTCGTCAACCTCCGCAGACGGGCGGATTATAAATCAATGTCGGGGATTGTCAGTTATCAGTGGGCATTTGGCCCGACGGTTAAGTGCTAACCGTTATGCGCCAGGTTCCGCAACTCCTCCAGCAAACGCTCGACCTCTTCCACGGTGTTGTAGTGTGCCAAACCGATGCGCAGCATGCCTCCAGTGTCCTGCACATCTAAGCGCTCAGCAAGATTGATGGCGTAGTAATTTCCGTCCCAAGTGAAGATGCCACGCTCGCCAAGATACTCTGCCAGATTGCGCGGTGTGTGGCCCTCGATGCGGATTGCCACCGTTGGCGTGCGCCGGTCGAATTTCGCCGTGTCCTTTATTCCGTAGAATGTGAGGCCGGGAATCGCCAGCAAGCCGCTCACTAGCCGTTGCAGGAGTTCGTGCTCGTGCTGCTGGAAAACCTCATAGGCGGCGAGGATGGCCTCGCGCCGTGTGTTCACCCACGGAGCATGATGCCGCCCAACATCAACAATATAGTCAATACCTGCGATCAAGCCCGCGAGACCCTCATGGTTTTGCGTGCCGGTCTCCCAACGGTCGGGCAACTGCTCAGTGCAGGCACGCAGTTTATAGGGGCGCAACCGCCGCAACTGCTCGCGCTTGCCGTAGAGAATCCCCAAGTGCGGGCCGAAGAACTTGTAGCTCGAGCACGCCAGAAAATCGCAATCTAAAGCGCGCACATCAATTGATCCGTGCGGTGCGTAATGCACAGCGTCAATGAAGGTCAGCGCACCAGCTCCGTGAGCCAGTTGCACGACCTCAGCGACGTCGTTGATGGTGCCTACAGCGTTCGCCGCCCAGCCAACGGCTACCAGCCGCGTGTTGAGGCGAATCTTGGCGGACAAGTCGAACATGTCCAGAGTACAATCGGCCGGGTTTATATCGGCAGTGCGCACCTTTACGCCGCGCTCCTCCAGACAAACCCAGGGCGAGACGTTGGCGTCGTGGTCGAGGCACGTAACCAGCAGCTCGTCGCCGCTCTTTAGCTCGCGGCCAATGGCGCGGCTCAGGGCGAAGGTGAGGGTCGTCATGTTGGGGCCGAAGACGACTTCGTCCGTCGCACAGTTGAAAAAGTCGGCCATCGCGGCGCGAGCGTCGGCGATCACCTGGTCGGTCGCGCGGCTGGTGATGAAAGCTCCGCCCGCGTTTGCGTTGCTCGTGGAGAGGTAACTTGTGATGGCATCGATCACCCGCTGCGGAACCTGCGTTCCCCCGGGAGCATCCAGGAAGGCGGCGGGCTGGCCATTGACCGCTCGTTGCAGCGCAGGAAACTGTTGCCGAACCCAGGGGACGTCCAGCTTTTGTGCGGATCCGACAACCTTCGCACTCGAAGACATGTTCATTCACTCCTCGCCGCGGTAGCTAAATCAGCGAACCGCCAAAGGCGGCCGCTTGCGGCAGCCATTTTTGCTCCATTGCGTCAGCGGGCTGCATCTATTATGAGGCCGCCGGTCACAAATGTGCGCGCCTCCAGAAAACGCTTGACGTCGCGCCGGTGACCTTCGGTTATAATGCCGCATTAAGCCGATTCCCTGATGCCCACCATCATGAATCATCGCAACGTTCGCTTCGCAGGGAGCATCTCTGTAGTCGAGACATCCGGGCCCTTGACCTAAGCAGATTTATCACTCCGGTTTCGAAGGAGCGCCAGAATGGCCATCAATGCGACTGATTTCGTTTGGCATAACGGACATCTGATTCCCTGGGATGAGGCGCAGATCCACGTGATGGCCCACGTGGTCAACTATGGCTCATCGATGTTCGAGGGGATCCGCTGCTACCACACGCCGAAGGGCCCTGGGATCTTTCGCCTGCACGACCACATGCAGCGCCTGATCCATTCGGCGAAGGTCTACCGCATTGAGCTGGAGTACTCGCTGGACGAGCTTTGCCACGCTGCGGTGGAATTGGTGGCGGCCAACAAAGTTTCGCCGTGTTACGTGCGGCCGATCGTGCTGCGCGGCTATGGTCAGGTCGGCGTCAATCCATTGAACTCGCCGACCGAGGTTTACATTGCCAATTACGAGTGGGGCAAGTATCTGGGCAGCCCTGACTCTGACGACGGGGTGGACGTCTGCGTTTCCTCATGGACGCGCCTGGCGCCTAACACCATGCCGACGATGGCCAAGGCTGGCGCCAATTACATGAACTCGCAGCTCATCAAGATGGAAGCCATTGTGAACGGCTATGAAGAGGGGATTGCTCTTGACGTGAACGGCTACGTCAGCGAAGGTTCCGGCGAAAACATTTTCGTGGTGCACAAGGACCGCCTTTACACCCCGCCGCTGGGTAACAGCGTTCTGCCAGGTATCACCCGCAATTCGGTTATGCACCTTGCGCACGAGTTGGGCATTCCAGTGGTCGAACAGATCATCCCGCGGGAGATGCTGTATATCTGCGAGGAACTGTTCTTCAGCGGCACGGCCGCGGAGATTACGCCTATCCGTTCAGTGGACAAGATCACCGTCGGCCGCGGCGTCGCCGGCCCAATAACCAAGTCCATCCGCAGAGAGTTCTATGGGATCGTGAACGGCACCACCGAGGACCGATTCAATTGGCTGACGCCGGTTCCCGTCAAACAGGCTGCGCCGGTAACGGTGTAAAGCAGCAAATTCGAGTTTCCAATTACTCCCGCCCTGTAGCCGGGGCGGGATCTTTTTAGCTTCGGAGGATGGTGATCATTGGCGAAGAAGTTCAGGCACCTCAAGCCGGGCGACTTGATCACGGCGGACTTTATAAACACCATCCTGGATGCCTTGAATTCCCTCGAAGCCCGGCTGAACGGGATCGAAGCCCGACTGGCCAGAGTAGCGTCGAATAACAGTCCGCTGCGAGGGTCCGCAAAGCGAAAGCACAAAGCTTGACGCGAAAGCGGCAGAGTTGATTGCCGCTTACCTGCCGCCGCCTTCTCCGCGTCCCCAAAATATGCTGCTGGCGCCGCGGACGAGTACTAATCAGCTCGCAGCGGGTCTTTTATGCAGGAACCGTAACCCAAACACATGTGACGGCTGTACGTAAGGCCTGTGACGGCGCCCATCGGAGGATTGCCGGGTCTCCTCTACAATTATCTCGTTGTGAAGAACGGGTCCGTTCTCACATGGGTTGGCGGCAGCGCAGTCGGTGGAACAACTGTAGGCTGGCTTCTGCTTCTGTCATTCCAAAATCTGCGAAGGAGATTCTCGTTCATGAAGCGTTCTCTAATGATACTGGCAGCATTCACACTGGCGTCGAGCCTGACATGGGCACAGGATGGAGCTGCCCTTTACAAAACGAAATGCGCGGCGTGTCACGGTCCGATGGGCGAAGGCAAAGTAGGCCCCTCGTTGCAGAAGACCACCATGACCCAGGCGCAGATTACCGACCTGCTGACCAAGGGCGCTGATGGTAAGAAGGCGCCACACGGCAAAGCGGTGTCTGGGCTGACAGCCGACCAGGCTGCGGCCATTGCCACCTATGTCGGGACGCTCAAGAAATAAGAGCGTTCCAAGGTCATGAGGAAGCCGTCCCCATCGGGCCGGCTTTTTTCGTTTCTGATAAAGGAAGCTAGAAAGTGACCCTGACCCCGAGTTGCGCGGCGAACGGTATCCCGACTGTGGTTCCTGGCCCGAAGAAGTCGCCCAGCGCTCCCGCGGGAACCAGCAACTGGTTCGGATTGGTAATCGGCACGTTGCATGCCGGCGTTGGGCAAAAAGCCGTGGCATTGTACAGATTGTTTACCGGTGTCGGCAGAGCCGCGATGTTGGTGACATAGTTCGCGCCCGGATTGTTCCGGTTGAACAGGTTGAAGAATTCAACAAAGGGCATGATCTGCCAGCGCTCTCCGAGCTTAAAGGGCCGCGTGACGCGCAGGTCCACCTGAATATACGGGGTTCCCCGGAATTGATCCAAGGTTGTTTGTACTCCGTTGATCACCGCTCGATCATCAGCCGCATCGCCTAGGCCGTTCACGTCCACCGGAGTCGTCAGCGTTATTGGCCGGGCGCTCTCTGCTTGAATGAGCGTGGTCACTTGAAAGCCGCCAGGAATGTAAACAATCCCCGCCAGCGTAAACCGGCTGGTGACATTTTCACCCGACGGACCATAGTCGCCGGGCGCAAATGGATTTAGCGGATTGCAAACGCCGTTCACGTAATCGAAGAGCTCGCCGAGCACACAACCCCAGGTCTTTGCGCTTGACAGCACATAATTGGCAGTCAAGTTGAACCGGTGGCTGACGTTCCCTTGCAGGTGTAGCATCATCGCGTTGTAGCTGGAGCGGTTGTCCGACTTGAACACGGCGATGTTCGGAACATTGGCCTGCTGCGTGGCCATGTCCTGAGCAAACAGCGGAGAGAACAGTGTGTATCCCGCCTGGTAGTCGTAACGCCTGTAGCCATGATTCCCCTGCTCGTGCAGGTAATCGGCGCTCATGATCCAGTTCTTGTGCCACTGATACTGGACGCCGCCGCTTACGTGCAAAGCATAAGGCGTGTGATAGTTGGGATCGATCGCATATCCCTGGCCGCCGTTCGCCGCACCCGGAAGACAGCCGGAATTGCCGGGCTGATTGCAGGGCTGAAACGCCGACGGCGTATTTACGGCCTGGAACGCCGTCGCCCAGCCGTTCTGCGCCAGATCGTTGTAGTACATGCCGATACCCGCACGAATGACCAGGTCTTCGATCCGGTCAGGGTTATAGGCGATGCCCAGGCGCGGCGCAAAAGCCTTGCGGTAATCATGCGGAACACCGTTCGGGAGCGGCAATTGCAGTCCGCGGATGGTTTGTACCGCCGGATTGTAGTTCTGGCTTACCCCCGAGGCCTGGAACAATCCAAAGGTCGTGTCCCAGCGCAAACCGTAGTTGAGGGTTAGCTCCGGTGTGACGCGCCAGGTGTCCATGGCGTAGAAGCCAAGCCGCTGCACATTTTGCGAAAAGCTCCCGTTTCCGGCCGGTGTTGATGTCGTCTGGCAGGCATCGCCGGTGAATGGCGGCAAGCAGTTCAACTCCGCCGTGAGCTGACTGGGGTTGGTCAGATAAAAGGTTGGGTTCTCTGTGAGGACATAGAGCGTCTCCGCTTGCCCCGGAAACGCACCACTAAGTACCGGCTCGTGAATGAAATCCACTCCGAACTTGGGGGCGTGCTTGCCGGTCGAGCCGCTGATGTCATAGCGAACCTGATACTTTTCCTGGTTGCGAATCACCGGGAACGCGGTAATGGGCGTAACAAACTGGTTGTCGCCGTAGGTTTCAAAACCGGAGATGGTCTTGGATGTTGAACTGAATGGGAAGGCCAGCGCAAAGCCCAGATAGCCGTTGCGGGCTGCGTTGCCGTGGAGATAGCTGGTGCCCAGTGTGAAATTTCCCACCCACGAAGGGCTGAATGTGAAGGTGTTGCTGATGACGCCATTCTGGTAATTGCCGTGCTCCGTCGCACC
>JBKQKT010000802.1:0-4057 GCA_052147365.1 Candidatus Korobacteraceae bacterium
GTTCGCAGATGAGCTTCTATGATTTTCTCACCATGCTGGTCGAGAGTGACTGTGACAGCCATGCGCCAGTCTAGCATGATTCCCTGTGGCCGATCCTCGGTAGGATCCCGCCGTTTCAGTTCCTGAATGCAAACAACTGCGGTTGCTAATTGCTATTCTCATAGGTGCCCGAGGATTGTTCATGAAGTCTCTCATCCCCGCTCTTGCCCTGGCGATTCTGATCAGTGTGCCGATCTTCCCTCAGAGCACTGATACCGCTGCCCCAACCGCCGCCGATCAGGCAGCCAAGCCCTCCGAGCACAAGGACAGCACTACCATCATCGGCTGCCTAAGCGGGCCCGATACCAACGGCAAGTACACGCTTCGCAGCATGACCTACCGCACCGGCATAGAGGTGTTCGGTACCGATGACTTGAAGACCGGCTCCGGCGACAAGGTGAAGTTGACCGGCTCATGGAAGCCGGGTGACCAGCCCCCAGTGAAGGGAAGGGAAACGCGCAAGTTCAAGGCCAGTGAGGTCGAGGTGCTGGCGGAGAAGTGCCAGCCTCCGAGCGAGACAACGCCGGTAAGCAAGCAGAAACAACAACAGCAACAGCAGAAGCAGAAGAACGCCGCCGGTGGCACAACGACACCACAATAGCTCTATCAGTCCGAAGCCAGGGCTACGACCGGGCGGCATAAACAAAAGCAAACCGCAACAGCGTTACAAGATTTCTTGTAAAGATTTGTGAAATTCCCAAAATGGAACCCCGCGGCACGGCCCTAACACGCTACCCAATGTATTCGATTTCAAATTCAATCCTGGCCGTCTTCTCCAGCATGGCCGAAACCGAGCAATATTTCTCCTTCGAAAGCCGAATCGCATCCTCCATCGCTTTGTGAGTGACATTGCCACCCACGCGATAAACTAGACGAATGCTGGTGAAGACCTTGGGGAAGGTCTCGGCGCGTTCGGCAACGGCACGTACCTCCAGGCTGGTGAACGGTTCGCGCTTCTTGCGCAGAATGCCGACCACATCGCTGGCCGTGCAGGCGCACAGGCCAATCAGCACCAGCTCCACCGGACTGCTGGCGGTTTTCTCGCTGCCGGCATCCACCGCCAGCGCGTGGCCGCTACTGGCTTGGCCCAGGAAGCGGTCGTGGTCGGTCAAAAGGGCGTAGGCTTCGATCATGTGAGTGCCTCACGTCGGTATTTCGCCGTAATAGTTTAAGCCCGACCTTACGTCGTTATCCATCCGCGTCATAGCTTGGTCTGCGTTGACTTACCCTGAGTCCAAGCCTACGATTTGCCTGAAAGCCAGTAAGAAGGAGCCCTGCCCCCAATGGCGAACCCAGCGTCCGGCGAAGGTACGATTGTCGGACAGACGCTAGGCCACTATCGGATTGTGGAAAAAATTGGCGCCGGCGGCATGGGTGAGGTTTACCGCGCGCACGACGAGCACCTCGGCCGCGAAGTAGCCATAAAGGTTCTGCCGCCGGAAATTTTCACGGGTGGCCGTTCGCTCAAGCGCTTTCACAATGAGGCCATAGCTCTCTCCCGGCTCAACCATCCCAACATCTGCACCATCTATGACGTGGACGAGCATGCAGGCCAGCAGTTCATTGTTATGGAACTGCTCGAAGGCCAGACGCTGACAGAGCGAATCGGAGGCCGGCCGCTTCGCCTTGACGAGCTGCTCAACCTGGCCATCCAGATTGCCGACGCGCTCGACGCCGCCCATGCCAAAGGGATCGTGCATCGCGATATCAAGCCGGCGAATATCTTTGTCCTCAGCCGGGGACATGTGAAGATTCTCGACTTCGGCCTGGCGAAGATGGCGTTGGCGAGCTCAGTTATGCCGACCGCTCTGACCAACGAACCCCTGACTCGGGTGGGGGCGGCGGTTGGCACCACGGGATATCTCTCGCCGGAGCAGGCTCGGGGTGAGGAAGTGGATCCACGCGCCGATCTGTTCAGTTTCGGTCTGGTGCTCTACGAGATGACGACGGGGCGGCCGGCATTTCCCGGCACTACGTCGGCGATTATCTTTGAAGCGATCCTGAACCGTGATCCTATCCCGCCCTCACGCCTGAATCCTGCTTTGCCGGCCGAGCTGGAACGCATCCTCAGCAAGGCACTGGAAAAGGACTGCGAGATGCGCTACCAGACAGCCGGCGACCTGCGCTCCGACCTCAAACGTTTGAAGCGCGATTTCGACGCAGGCCGGCTGCAAGTCGCCAAGGCATCACGTTCGCGGGAGCACTCCGTTCGAGAACCCAAAACCGCCCCAGGCCGCATTAAGGCGATCGCTGTACTGCCGCTCGCGAACCTCTCCCATGACCCGGAGCAGGAGTATTTTGCCGATGGCATGACCGAACAGCTCATCACCGATCTGGCGCAAATCGCGGCGTTGCGCGTTATCTCGCGCACCTCAGCCATGCGCTACAAGGGCAGTGACAAGCCGCTTCCCGAAATCGCGCGCGAGCTGAACGTCGATGGTTTCGTGGAAGGCTCCGTATTGCGCGCGGGTGATCGTGTGCGCATCACCGCGCAGTTGATTCACGCCGCCACGGACCAGCACATCTGGGCCAAAAGCTACGAGCGGGACCTTAGTGATGTGCTGGCGCTGCAGAGCGAGGTGGCGCGCGCCATTGCCGATGAAGTTCAGGCCAAGCTGACGCCGCAGGAGCGTGCGCGGCTGGCGCGTGCGCGGCCGGTGAATCCCGCAGCTCACGAAGCCTACCTGAAGGGCCGGCACCACTGGGCGCGGGCCACAGAAGAAGGTGTGCGGAAGAGCATAGAGTATTTTGCGGAGGCGATTGCGAAAGATCCGACCTATGCGCTCGCCCACGCCGGCCTGTCCGATGCGTTTAACCAGCTTTGCAACCCGATCCTGGAACTCGTACCGCAAGGCGAACTCATTCCAAGAGCCAAGGCGGCCGCGACCAGGGCCCTCGAACTGGATGAGACCCTCGCCGACGCTCACATCTGTCTCGGCCGGGTCAAGTTCTACTTTGATTGGGATTGGGCCGGGGCAGAAAAATGCTTCCAGCGCGCTATTGAGCTCAGTCCCAACCACACCTACGCTCACTACATTTATGCCTTGCTCCTGAGCGCCCTGGGACGACACCCGGAAGCCATCCAGGAATCGACGCGTGCCCTGGCGTTAGACCCGGTTGCCCTTCTCGTGAATGGCGTCTCAGGCCTCATCTATTGCTTTGCCCGCCAGTTCGAGACTGCGGAGGAGCAGTTGCGGAAGACGCTGCAGCTCGACGCCAACTTCATGTTTGCGCACTGGATACTGGGCGGACTTTGCCTGCTTCCGATGGGACGCTACGACGAAGCCATCGCCGAACTGCAAAAGGCCGCCGCGCTGTCCGGAAATGTAGCGCATCCCAGAGGACTGCTCGGATACGCCTACGCGAAAGTAGGAAGAAAAGAGGATGCCCTGGGCGTGCTCGACGAACTGGAACAACTTTCCAGGCAACGGTATGTGTCGCCGGTGTCGAGATCGTTCGTCTACGGTGGTCTCAACGATGAACGAATGTTCCAGGAGCTAGAGCTGGCCTATCAGCAACGCTGCTCGTCTCTGGTCTGGGCAAAGGTCTTCCCCCATTGGGACGACATGCAGGCGCAGCCGCCCTTTCAGGACTTGCTCCGCCGCATGAACTTCCCGGCGATTGGCAGTCGTCAATCTTCGTCAGCCTGACAGCATCGTGTGAAAGCGAAGAATGGGCGGCCGCAAGACCGAGAAGCGCCGAAAACTGCAGGTCGTGCAGTCCGAGGGAGCATACATCCACAGGAGCTTATGTTAGCAGATTAGCATGACTACATGAAGTCATGACTTCATGTAGTCACAAGAAACCGCGGGAATTCTGCGATTTTCCCCCGTAAGTCCTTATCCAGCTATTGGTTACAGATAAGCTAAGCAGAATCTATGTCTTAGAGGTTGGTACTGGCTAAACTATTGATTCTAAATGAGCGCCCACAGGGGAGGGTCCACGCACCTGCAAACTGCTAATCGGGCTTCCGCGCAGTCAATATCCGTGATCTTGCGAAAGCACCAACAGCTCAGGG
>JBKQKT010000803.1:0-5748 GCA_052147365.1 Candidatus Korobacteraceae bacterium
GAGCGGGCCTTCAGGCCCGCGTCTAAGCCCTTTATTATTGTCATCCGGTCAACGACCTGACCTCATGACAGATATCTGACGAACTACTGATATCCCGTAGTATCATGAAATTAGAATTTGAATGGCATGCCGCCAAGGCTGAGGCCAACTTACAGGTTCACGGCGTGAGCTTTGAGCTGGCGAAGACGGTATTCAAAGACCCGTTCGCCGTCGAGCTGCTCGATGATCGCGAAGACTACGGGGAGGAGCGTTTTGTCATCACTGGCATGGCGGAAGGGCACGTCCTGTTGTTTGTAGCCTACACCGAGCGCGAGGAGCGCATTCGCATCATTTCAGCCCGGAGGGCAACACAAGATGAGCAAGACGACTATTTCAAGCAAAATGCGTAACTCGCCACGCCCCATGAGTCCCGAGGCCATCGAAAGAGCTGCCCGCTCGGATCCTGACGCGCAGCCTTTGACCGCTGCAGACCTCAGGCGGATGAAGCGAACGCCGCAGGCGAAAATTATTCGCCGGGCGCTGGAACTGACACAGGAAGAATTCGCTGTTCGGTATCACATTCCGCTGGGTACGCTGCGCGATTGGGAGCAGGGTCGCGCGAAGCCGGATCAACCCACACGAGCCTACCTGACGCTCATTGCCCGCGATCCCGATCGCGTGAACCGCATGCTCAATACCAGGGCAAACTGAACTGGCCACTGCGGCCATGACCGCAGGTTACCCTGCCTCTGAAGATTACCAACGTGTCATTACTTTCGTAAGTTGACACCGTCGCGCAGGGCGGTACACTGGCGACAAGAGGCTTAGTGTCTCTACGCCGGAAGAGGGCGGAACGATCTTTGAAAACCAGTGGATGGGTCAAAGCGAAAGGCTCTTATGTATCACGAGCGATACGAGGCTCTGAGCCACAGCGCCAGGCTTTCAACGGTAACTCCTTTGGATTCAAGATTTTGATATCTAAGCCCTTTGGATGCAGGATTTTATGAGGCAACATTTTTTCTGCCTCTTTGTTTTCAAGATTTTGCGAGGACATAGGGGAGGGGGGTGGCCCGAACCATGGATTGTATAACATGCATAACTTAGCTTACACGCCGTCCAACTTAAGTCCTTTGGATGCAGTGGTTTACGAGTAACCCCTTTGCATGCAAGATTTTGCGGGGAACAAAATTTTCAGTCCCTTTGTTTTCAATATTTTACGAGGGCATAGGGAGGGGGGTGGCTGCTAACATGAAAATGCATGAAATGTCTGATTTTACATGTATGCCATCCATGTTAAGCCGTTTGAATGCAATATTTTACGAGGGAATTTCTCTCCACCACTCGCCGCTTAAGTCACAGAATCATCCGCTCATCGCCGACGCGACGCGTAACTCTTTCGCGATCCAGATATTCCAGCAACGGAATCGCATACTTCCTGGTAATACCGAAGAGGTCCTTGAACTGTGGCACGCTGAGCTTCGGCGTCTTCGCTTTGTTGGCGATGACCTGTCGTCGCAGCACCTCCAGCGCGTCGCGATGAAACACCAGATCATCGGCCAGCTTCACCAGCACGCGATCGCGCAGGAGCAAGGTCACAATTTTTTGTGCGCGTACTTTGTCTACCGGTAACGACGCCAGCACATCCTTCAGCAACGGCACCTTCAGTCCTGCCTTGGCGAAGGCCTGTTCGATCTGCCCCTTCGACTCAGCTTCCTCGTCGCGCAGGACGACGCCTCGTCCGGGCAGCCGCAGCAGCTCGCCATCGGCCTCCAGCTTCTTCTCGCGCAGTAGCTTCGCGACAACGCCGTCGAACAGCTCGCCGTGCAAACGCAACGTGTCGCGCAACTGCTCCCGGTTGATTCCCTGTTGCAACGGATTCGCATCGTGAAACGCGCCCAGCATCGCCAATATGTCCTGCTGAACTCTCTCCAGCCAGTGCGATGTGATAAGGACGTTGCCGAAGATCGCAATCAGTCCCAACTGCTTCAGATCCGCCGCAAACTGCTCGATGCGGGCTGGAAGCCAGCCCGTTTCAGCCACCGCATCCCTAACGGAAAGCCCCACAATCCAGCGCCGGTTGATGCGCGCCAGCAGCGCTTCCGCCGGAGTGGCGTTCGCGATCGGCTGAAGAAACGGCAACTGATCGCGGCGTTCGATTCTGATGTGCGGCTCGCCGGCGTCGAGCACTCGTCCGCCGCCCATCGTGATCACCGGCGAGTATTGCCGAATGATGAAGCGGTCGCCGGGAAACAGCAGCACAGGACGATCCAGCTTGAGGCGCGCGAATCCGGAGTCACCGGGCAGAAGCTGCTTGCCGTCGAGCAGCGTTACCCGCGCGATCGTCTCGGCGGTGAACGCATGCAGATGTACGCGCGCGTATTGCCGCAGCGGCTTGGCCGAGGGCAGAAGCTCAAGTTGCACGCCCAGCCTTGTCACCGGCGCGAACATTTGCGGCGGTGTCAGCATCATCCCGCGAGCCAGGTCGGTGGTTTCCACGCCGGGCAGGTTCAGCGCTGTTCGTTGGCCGGCGATGGCCTGGTTCGCGGACCTTCCGTGCACCTGCACGCCGCGCACTCGCAACCGCTTGCCTGCGGGATGGACTTCGACTTCCTGCTCCTTGCTCACGGTTCCGGAGATCAGCGTTCCGGTGACCACCGTTCCGAAGCCTTTCATGGTGAACACGCGGTCGATAGGAAGACGGAAGACCGCAGTGGAATCCTTTGCCGGGACCTCGGCTGCGAGACGCGCCAGCCCGGTCTTCAGCCGGTCAAGTCCAGCCCCCGTCTTCGAACTTACGGGAATGATGGGCGAAGTTGCCGGATCGAGGAACGAGCCCTTGAGGAATTCCGCCACCTCCAGGGTCACAACTTCGAGGGTCTCGGCGTCAACCAGATCGGCCTTCGCCAGCACTGTGATTCCGCGCTGCACCGACAACATTCGGCAGATGTCAAAATGTTCGCGGGTCTGCGGCTTAACGGATTCGTCGGCTGCGACGACCAGCAGCACCAGATCAATGCCGCCGATTCCAGCCAGCATGTTACGCACGAAGCGCTCGTGACCGGGAACGTCCACGAAACCGATGCGGATTGGCTCAGCCGCGGGACCAATGAGATCAAGGTTAGCGAATCCGATGTCGATGGTAATGCCGCGCCGCTTCTCCTCTTCCAGGCGGTCAGGATCGGTCCCGGTAAGAGCCCGCACCAAAGCGCTCTTGCCGTGGTCAATATGGCCTGCTGTTCCAACGATGACCGCCTTCATGGTCAACAGTGTACCGAACCTTTTGTGGAACTCCTTGGAGGCTAACGAGTGAATCGCATTAGGGAACAGGTGTGTGCGAAAATAATAGAAGGAACTTGCACCAGGCTCGTGGGTTGACTACGGTTGCTCCATCCCCGGGGAAGTACTGCACTTCCGGAGGGTCGAGGGGCGTCTAAGTGGTTGAGCTCAAGGCGTACTTGATCCAGACGGATGCCTTCAATCTTAATACCGCCCGACACGCCGAGCCCGCCTCCTCCCGACGCGAAGGAATCGGGCCGGTTTGAGCTTTGGACTAAGGCCGAGCTTAACGAATCCGACCTGACGCCACACATCCTGATCCAACTCGAAGACGACATTGAACGCTCGCGCATGCGCGAGGCGTTCTGGATTTCCGTCGTCGTGCACATGGCGCTGGTGATCTTCCTGGTCATGACCCCGAAGATGTTCCCCGGTGTCAAAGGCGTGGTGTTGCTCTCCCCTGCCGACATCATGCGCAACCAGCAACTGACCTATCTCGATCTGCCGCCCGACGCGCAGAAGCCGCCCAAGACTCCTCCTGAGTCCAAGGTGCTATCGGACAAGAACCGCATCGCCGAGAGCCGCCATCCGTCGCTGGACAAGAAGACTCTGGAAGAGCTGAAACGCGCAGGTCCGCCGGCGGCCGCAGCTCCGCCCGGACAGACGGGGCAGATGACCGCGCCGCCACAGCAGGGCACGCAGCAACAGCCAAGCCAGGGACAGCAGATGGCGCAGCTCCAGAATGCTTTCCCCACGGACAATCCCAGGTTGCCGACTCCGCAGCAAGGCACGCCTAAGGTCCCGGACTTTCGCGCGGGGCTTTCGTCTCCGGGCTCGCAGATTCAGCAGAGCGCGGACGCGGTTGCTTCGCGCCGCGGAGGCACCACTTACGGCGGTGGCGATTACGGCATGGGACCAGGAGGATCGGCCCGAACCCTTGGGAATCTGGAAGTGCTGAGCGATACACAGGGCGTGGACTTCGGTCCCTACCTCTCGCGCGTTCTGGAAGCGGTACGCAGAAACTGGTACATCCTTATACCCGAGGAAGCGCGCGCACCGCTGATGAAGCGCGGCAGGCTGGCCATCGAGTTTGTGATTCTTCAGGATGGAAAGGTTGCGGGAATGAAGCTCGTCTCGCCTTCCGGTGACGTGTCGCTGGATCGCGCGGCCTGGGGCGGAATCACCGGCTCGAATCCGTTCGCCCCGTTGCCGGGCGAGTTCCACGGCCCCTATCTTGCGCTGCGCTTCCGCTTCTATTACAACCCGCAAAAAGGCGATATGGATTAGGCTTTCGCAGGAGCGCCTACAAATTGGGCGCGATTCTTGCCCGTGAGTTATACATCTCTGCGATCGCGTCACGCACCTGGGCCGCGACCTTGTCCATGTCGCGCAGGCGCATTCCGGTGGTTGGTATCGGCCGGCCGATAATCACGTCCAACGGTCCCGGCACTGCGTGAAAGCTGTTCATCGGCAGCAACTCGTAGGTTCCGATGATCGCGATTGGTATTACCGGCACCTGTTCCGCGATGGCCGCGAAAAACGCCCCACCCATGAACGGCTGAAGCTGGCCGGACGGCGAGCGTCCGCCTTCTGGGAACACCATCAGCGGCAGGCCCTTGCGCAGCGTTCGGCCGGCGCGCTTCAGGCTGCCCACTGAGGCATGCGCATCGCCAAAGACAATGGGAATCTGCCCCGACCTCTTCAGGTGCCAGCCCAGCACGGGATAGCGAAACAGCTCCTTCTTCGCCATGATGCGGAACTGTCCAGGAACCGCGGCGTAGAGCGCTGGAATGTCCAGTGCAGAAAGGTGATTTGCGGCATACACGGCCGGCCGCGCGGGGTCGATATTCTGCAGCCCTTCAACATGCAGCGGAACGAAGCCAGTCTTCAGGATCATGCGTGACCACAGCCGGGCGAACTCGTGCTGTACTCGCCCGCCGCGGTCGAACAACGACGACAACAGCGAAAAGATCCCCAGCACAAACGTGTAGAGATACACCAGCGGGACAAACACGCAGTACGATCGCAGGCGGGTGAACAGAGTGCCTCTTCGCGGCCTGGGACTCGCTATCTCTTGTGCCTGGGTATTTATCGCGTTCATGCTTGCAAGCCCATCATGGTCATCACTTCGCCAACCAGGAAGATCGACCCGGTTACGACGATGAGGCTGTTGTCTTGGCTCAGTTCCCTCGCGCGGGCCAGCGCCGTGGTGACAGTTTCCTCGGCAAACAGCGCGATGCCAGTGCGCATGGCGGCCTGCAGTAGTTCGCTCGTGGTTGCGGCACGCGGATTGGCAACCTGCGTTACCACCACCCGTCCGGCCACAGGAAACAGGATCTCGGCGATATCCTGCAACGGCTTGTCGCGCATGGCGGCGAACACAAAGGTCAGCTCCCGGTCAGGAAAATTCTCCGACAACGCGGAACGGAGCGCCCATGCGCCCGCGGGGTTGTGCGCCACGTCGAGCACCATCTCGCGTTGATGCGTCGCGGC
>JBKQKT010000804.1:0-13246 GCA_052147365.1 Candidatus Korobacteraceae bacterium
GTCGGCCTACATTATCGAATGTGCCGGGAGGGTCGTTGTTGCCGGCTTCTGGAACAGCCATGTTCATTTCACCGAAGACGCGTGGCGCGACGCAGCCACGGCTCCCACGGCCAGGCTGGAAGAGCACATGCAAACCATGTTCACCAAATGGGGTGACACCACCGTCTTTGACATCGGCTCCAACCCACAGGACACACTGGCGTTGCGACGGCGAGTGGAAGCCGGAGAGATTGCTGGGCCGAAGATTTACACAACGGCTGGGGAGATCTTTCCCAAGGACGGGATTCCGGTCTACCTTCCGCCGGAGCTTGCTAGCGCACTGAAGCAGCAGGAGGCCGCTACTCCACAGGACGCCACCAGGCTCGCGCGGCAATCACTGGCGATGGGCGGCGACGGCATCAAGCTCTTCACCGGCGCCATCATGGGGCATGGCAAAGTAACGCCAATGCCCGTCGATGTCGTTCGCGCGGCGGTTGATGTAGCGCACGCGGCAGGCAAGCCGGTCTTCGCGCATCCTTCCAACCACGTTGGAACCGACAACGCCCTTACCGGCGGAGTGGACATCCTGGCACACACGATTCCTATGGAACTCGATTGGGCGCCGCAGGAGCTGCAGCAGATGAAAGAGCAGCATGTGGCGCTGATACCTACGCTCTCGCTGTTCCCCGATGAAGTCCGCAAGGAAGGCGGCAGCGAGGGAGCCAAGGCCGATGTCCTTAATCATGCGGTGGCCCAGCTCAAGAGCTACTTCTCCCATGGCGGCACCATCCTCTTCGGCACCGACGTGGGCTACACCCAGCTCTACGACACCACCAGCGAGTACGAATACATGGGCCGCGCCGGAATGAACTTTCGCGACGTTCTCGCCTCGCTCACGACCAATCCCGCAGCCTTCTTCAAGGCTGGCAAGACCGGCAAGGTCGTAAATGGTTACGCCGCCGATCTCGTGGTCCTCGACGCCGATCCCGCGGTTGATCTCCGCAACTTCGCCAAGGTGAGCTATACGATCCGGGCAGGGAAGATCATCTACAAGAAGTAGTAGCCATTTATTTCGCCAATACCCGAATCCTTTTTTCCCAAACGCCGCTCTTCCCAGATAGAGGGAAGAATGATCCAAACCATCGAAGCTGCCAGCCTGCGCACAATGTTGGACGTGTATGGCATCCAGATTGTGGACGTCCGTTCCGCCGCCGAATTTGCATCCGGGCATATTCCTGGCGCGGTGAACATACCCATGGAGCAGGTGGAATCGCGCATGGAAGACCTGCCGTCAGGTCCGCTAGTGCTGACTTGTGAGAGCGGCAAGCGCGCAGAAATCGTCGCTGGCTGGCTTGCAGGACGCGAGGCGACACTGCTCGCGGGCGGTACGCGTGCGTGGAGAAACGCGGGATATCCACTGGTGGCCTGTGTACCCTGCCGGTGGACCCTGGAGCGCCAGGTGCGGCTCATTGCCGGGCTGCTCGTCCTTGCCGGAGCGCTATTGGCAGTCCTCATCAGCGCCAACTGGATTTACCTTGCCATGATGGTCGGAGCGGGACTTACGTTCGCTGGACTTACGAATATCTGCGGCATGGCAGTACTGCTTGCGAAAATGCCCTGGAACTCTGAGCCGAAATCCAAACTGGCACTGGAGCGGTCGCCCGGCGCAAATTACTGCGCCTGAAAGCAGGCGGCATGACAGAATTGCAGTATGGACTTTGAGGCGCTTGCCAATGAGCACAAGGACGCGGTTTATCGCCAGCTCATTCGAGCCTGCGGAAATCGCGAAGACGCGGAGGATGTGCTGATTGAGGCCCTGTTGAAGGCCTACCGCAGTCTCGACCGGTTACGCGAATCGAAAGCGTTTCGCTCGTGGCTGGCCCAAATCGGACGCCGGGTGTGCTGGCAACTGAAGGAGCGCGAGGCGTTGCTGCCCGTCATGCAGCTTTCGGTGATGGAAGAAGAAGGTGCGCAGTTTCCTGCCGGCCATCCATCGGTTGAGATGAACGCGGCCAGAAACCAGATGAAGGCCCTTCTGCAACGGGCAATCGAGTCGCTGCCGGAGACCGAACGTGAAGTTTATGTGCTCCGGGATGTAGAAGAACTTGGAGGCGAGGAGACCGCCACGAAACTCAACATCACACAAGCCGCGATGAAATCGCGTTTGCACCGCGCCCGCGCCAACGTCAGGCGATACCTGGACGCGGCGCTGATTCCGGCAAACTCTTCGGGAAGCAAGCTGCAATCTTAAGGAAAGGTGGAGAGTCATCATGGAAGTTCTTGTTCAGCACTTGGGAGCGGTCCAGTTCGAAATTAAGGCTCGGCAGCATACATTGATTAGCGATCAGCCGACAGAGAACAACGGTTACGATGAGGGAATGACCCCTCCGGAGTTGCTCCTGGCGTCTTTGGGATCATGCGCCGCTTACTACGCTGTGGATTATCTGAAGCGTAACAACCTCCTGCAAGAAGGCACCAGCGTCCGGGTCACCGCGGACAAAGTCAAGGCGCCGTTCCGGCTGGACAACTTTAAAGTCGAAGTCGATGTGCAAGGGGAGTTGGATGGCGATCACCTGAAGGGCCTTGAGGAAGCTGTGCACCGCTGCCTCATCCACAAGACCTTGCTGCATCCTCCGAAAATTGACGTGGAAGTCAGGGCGGCCGTAACGGCTTAGGCCAGGCGCCTCACAAGTCCGGTTAGCGTTCCCTTGCCGTCCACTCACCCAGTACGGCAAACGATTCTGATGCCACCGGTACAAGTTGTCCGGCGGAGTCCTCGCTTGGCCCGACCTCTGCGTGACAGGCCGACGACGGGCCCGAACTCACCGCCCAGAATGCTTGGGTGCCCCACTGGGTCACCACGTTCTGTAACTGCAGGTAGTACTTGCCTGGAGGCAGAGTAAGCTTTGGAATCTGGAAACTGACCTTCCAGGCAAAGAAAAGAAACTTGGTCAGGTAGGGGTCTTGCAGCCTGGACAAACCGACCAATCCGCGACCCAGAACAGTTCCGCCGGCGGGCGCAGTCGTGATGATCCACGTCACATACTTGGGGACGTTGCGGTCGTCCACGTCGTAGATCGTTAACGTTGCGTCGGAAAGTGTAGCTTCGGCAGAGAGTTCGAAGGAATCGATGGTTGTCGCGGCGAAGTTAATGCGGTAGTAACCCACCTCCGCGTCTGGCCCATTGTCGTAGAGAACCGTCTGGCCGCACAGCGGCAGTGCCAACACAAGCAGAAGGCAGACGACTGCTAAGCGCCCCGCATAAGCCCGCCGCTGGCAACCGAATCTCACTCCTGCCCGCGACATCAGGATGTGATTCTGAAATTCCATGCTCACCCAAGGGATGGGGCATTATTGTCCTCCTTCGCCGGGGAAAGCAAGATATTTTTCTTTTCGCACCAAGTCAGAATCTGACCCCCGCCACCTTTCACATCGTCACATCGAGCAGGAGTTGGATCCCGCTATCGAGCTTCACCTCTTTTCCGCTCGAGATGAACACGCCCTCGCTTCCCAGCTGCAAATTCTTGATCCCCAGTACCCCTCGGGACTGCTCGTTCAGGACCGGCACGGATTGGTTCGTCCCTGTAGGGAGGCTATTTTTCTGAGCGGCTTCGTTAAGGCCGCTATAGCCAATGCCACCGGAGGAATTAGCTCCCGAATTAGGATTTGGGGCTGCTGCCTGAATGACGCTCTTGATCGGCGTATCTTCACCGCCCCGGCGGACGATCTTGTCGAAGACAATGCCCAGCGTTGATTCCGAGTCGTGATTCGAGCGCGCCTTCGCCTCGGTTATGTGCCCGATTACCTTGGTGCCGCTGGGAATCGATACGCCATCGGTAGTAACAATCCCGGAGGTGAGCTTCGCTTCAACCTCATCCCCTGCCTTAAGCTTCTTGGAGTCAAGGGACTTGGTCAGCTCGATCTTGAAGAATCCGCGTGCCTGACTGGTTGTAGCACTGTGGGCAGTGGCGGGTTGCGTAGCGGCTTGCCCGGCATGGGCAGCAGGACTCGGTTCCTTTGCCGCGGACATTGTGACTGCAAGCGCGGCAAATAGCATGGAGACGAACCAGTGTTTCATAACCCCTCCCTTTCGCAACGTCAGTAGGTTATACGAGCGGTGGCCGGAAGCGTACCGCGATTGGTAACGCAATGTGCAGTTGGAACCATTCTCCGAGCGATTCGTACTGGTCGGTTTTCCGGCAATGGTTCGGTGTCAGTGCAGTCGATGCATTAGCGTGGGACTCCATGTAAGCTCCTTTGGTTCTTGGGCTGGAGGATCTCCTTGATTTGCTCTTCGGTCAGCCCGCCCGTGCGAGGGCGCGATCTCGATGATGGACTCACGGTCTTCACTGATTCCTTCACGATCTCAGCGGCTCGTATAGACGGTAGCAACGTGTCACCGGCTTCACATAGTCACCTCAAGCAGCATTTGAATTCCGTTATCGAGCTTGACCTCTCTCCCGCTGGAAATGAACACGCCATTGGGTCCAAGTTGCAGGTTCTTGATCCCCAGCACTCCTCGGGACTCTTCGTTGAGAATCGGTGTCCCGCCGCTCGGCAGTCTGGGCAAGGCGCCTTTCACGGTGGCATCGTCAAGCCGCCCCCCGTAGTCGACGCTATTTGCGTTGCCAGAGTCGTTTCTCGCGTTGGGATTGGGTGCAGCGGCCTCAATGACGCTCTTAATCGGCGTATCTCCACCACTGCGGCGTACGATCTTGTCGAAGACGATGCCCAGCGTTGATTCTGAGTCGTGATTCGAGCGAGCTTTCGCCTCCGTCACATGCCCGATTACCTTCGAGCCGCTGGGAATCGTGGTGCCGTCGGTGATCGTAATCCCGGCGGCGAGCTTTGCTTCAACCTCATCCCCTTCCTTGAGCTTTTTGGAGTCCAGGGGCTTGGTCAGTTCGACCGTAAAGAATCCGCGTGCCTGAGTGGTCGCGGAAGTGCTTCGAACCGTCGCGCCGGACGTGACGGATGGCCCAGCAGCAGGATTTGCACCCTGTGCCATGGACATTGTGACTGTCAGCGCAGCGAATAGCGTGACGGCGAACCAGCGTTTTAGTGTCAGATTGGTCGGTGTATCGGCTTGGGGCTGCATGATGACCTCCTTATGGTCTTGTGTTGTGGAGCAGGTGCCCTTTTTTGGCCCAGTCTCCCCGTTCTCATGAGCGCACAATAGGTCAATCCGCTGGCAGGCTCAATGCAGCGGCGGTCATTTTTGGGTCACTGCGGAGTCATCAAGCGGAGCGTCTTGAGAGGACTCGCGTAAGCAACTGATTTCAAGCTTGTAGAAAAACAAGAGGCATGCTGTTTGGTCACATCGGGATGTGACGTACGTCCTTGCTGATACGCTTCTCGCCGCGGTACTCAGGAAGGGCGAGGAGAGGGTTGTTGTGTCTCTTCGCGCGCACCTAGTGTGCGGCCGAAAAAGCTCTTTGAAAAATAGCTGTCAGTAGCCAGTGGCCAGTTGTCAGACCGGAGGGTATGCGTTCGCGGCTCGGCTAACATTGGTCACGTTGCGCCGGTAAGTCCTTTGGATGGAAGATCCTGCCATCTAACTCCTTTGGATACAGGATTTTGCGAGGAAGAATTTTTCCCTCCTCTTTCTTTTCAATATTTTGCGCATGGTATGGGGGAGGGGGTGCCCGGTGAAAACTGTGAATTGTCAGCATTTCATATTTGCCGTCAGGAGGACGTTGAATGAGTTGCCCCCTTTCAGCCCATTTCTTGACGTAAGTCATCAGGAATCTTGAGCTTACCGGTAAGTCATTTGGATGGAAGAATTTGCGGGGAGAATGTCCGTAATTCAATGATTCTAAAGAACCCGGGCAGGGAGAGGGTAATGACGAACTGGCGACACCAATCAGTCCAAGCTCCCGCTACTTCGCCTTTCGCTTTTCCCGCTCTTTGGCTGCGTCCAGCGGGCGAACTGGTTCGGTCATGCGCGCGGGATCGAGGATCTCCTTGATCTGCTCTTCGGTCAGCTCGCCGCGCGAGCGGGCGATCTCGATGATGGACTTGCCGGTCTTCACCGATTCCTTCGCGATCTCGGCCGCTTTGGCGTAGCCGATGTAAGGATTGAGCGCAGTGGCCAGGGAAACCGTGCTCTGCACGTAGAAGTCGGCGCGCTCCTTATTCACCGTGATGCCCCTGATGCAGAACTCGGTGAACTGCCGCATCATGTTGGTCATAATGGTGATGGAGGTCAGCACGCTGTAAGCCATCGTCGGCATCATGACGTTGAGTTCGAGCTGACCGGCTTGCACCGCGAGCGCGACCGCGGCGTCGTAGCCGACGACCTGAAACGAAACCATCGCAGCCAGCTCCGCCATCACGGGATTGATTTTTCCCGGCATGATGGACGAGCCCGGCTGCAGCGCCGGCAGATTGATTTCCGCGAGGCCTGTGTTGGGTCCGGACGAGAGCAGTCGCAGGTCGTTGGAGATGCGGATGACTTCCAGCGCGAGATTGCGCAGCGAGGAGCTGACCGATGACATCGCCAGGTTCGACTGCATGGCGTAGCGCATGTCGTCCACCGCGTGCAGCTTCTGGCCGGAGATGCGCGAGAGGTTGGCGATGGCCTTCTCGCGATAATCTGGATGCGTGTTGATGCCCGTCCCAACGGCCGAGCCGCCGAGCCCGATTTCGCGCAGGAGTTCTGATTGCTCGCGGATCGATTTTTTCGCGCGCTTGATCGCGCCCGCGTAGGCATGAAATTCCTGGCCCATCCGCATCGGAACCGCGTCCATCATGTGCGTGCGGCCCGATTTCAGGACGTGATGGAACTCGTTGCCCTTGGCTTCCAGCGCTGCAACGAGCGAATCGAGTGCGGTGTAAAGATTCTCCAGTTCGAGCAGCGCCGCCAGCCGCATCGCTGTTGGAAAAACGTCGTTGGTTGATTGCCCGTAGTTGACGTGATCGTTGGGATGAACGTGCTTGTACTCGCCGCGCGTGCCGCCCAGCAGCTCGGCCGCGCGGTTGGCGATGACCTCGTTGCTATTCATGTGGAAGCTGACGCCCGCGCCCGCCTGAAAAACGTCGACAACAAATTCGTCGTTCCACTTGCCCTGCTGGACTTCTTTGGACGCCTCGATGATTGCGTTGGCCGTCTTCTCATCCACCAGGCCGAGGTCGCGATTGGCGAGCGCCGCCGCTTCCTTGACCATCGCGACAGCGCGAATGAGCGTTGGATGCGCGCGCAATCCGCTGATGGGAAAGTTCTCGACCGCGCGCGCCGTCTGGATGCCGTAGTAAACGTCGGCGGGAATTTCCTTATAGCCGAGCGAGTCTTTCTCGCTGCGGGTCTCCGGTTTGGTGGAAGTTGACATGAGGGCGTCCTCCACAAGTAGAGATGATAGTCAGGACGCCAGAGTTTCGCGCCCAGCCGTGATTGGTTCGCTCACGATGGCTCGCGTTGCACTTCCTGCGACGGAGACTGCTCCTCGCTATACGCAGGAACGATGAAGCGCAGCGGAGAACGGATCGCATGAGTGACGAGGAAACGAAGCAGACTCCATTGTTCGCGCGGGCCGACGTCATAGGCGCGCAGGGCCACGAACGCCGCAATGGTGAAGCTGGTGAACAGGTTCAGCACGAAAATGACTCCGATTCCCACTGCCGCGTGCAAGAACCATCGGTTGCCCAACGTGCCAGTGCCAAAGCGCGCTGCCGCCAGAGCAAGAGTGCCGCTGGAGAGCGTGACGTGTCGTATGTCAATCGGCAAGCCGAAGAAGTGTCCCACCTCCGGCGCAAAGCCCAGCAAATATCCCAGAACAATACTCGTTGCCCATCCTCCGATGTTGTGCTTGACGATGCGCGACATCTTCCCGGAAAATCGCTCTCCGAGCTGCGAGCTGACTGGGTGCTGCGCAACTGCCTCAGCGAGCCGATAGTAAACGGCGGCATTCTCAATCCAGCTACCGGCCAGCGCAGCCATCCACAGGATTACACCGGTTTCGATTGCATACAGCGCAGTGCCCGACGCCCACGGATTCAGTGTGTCGTACACATGCTTCGCGCTCAACTCCGGCAAGTACGATTCGCGAAACGTGAGCTTCCACAACATTTCGAACAGCACGGCTCCGGTCGATACGGCCACAACATTGCCGATGGCCGCTGCCAACTGAGTGCTGGTGATGCGCGCCACAAAGTCGGTGAGTTTACTGGAGCGCTGAAGGCCGCGGTTATCGCGGATGATGCGCGCGAATGCGGCCGCCGTCGTCGCCGGCTGCTTGGTCGCCAGCACCAGTCCAAAGACCTGTATCAGCACGAAGCTGACCGCATAGTTTGTGCCGCTGGCAAAGCCCTCGACGAACGGCGGCAGTTTTGCCTCGATGATGCGCAGCTTGACCGCAGCCGTAAACACGGTCAGCAACCCGCCTCCAATCGCGGCCCGCCACATCTGCCAATACTCCGGCTTGGTGGCGGCGATGTAGTGCTCGCCGGTGTCGCCGGTGCGGTCCACGACTTTCCGCGCCAGCAGGTTGAGGTTCTCGCGCAGCAGCGACGAGATGTGTTTGTCAGCGATGTTGCCTTCGATCAGCCGCACCAGCAGCGCCTGAATGGCGGTATCCAACTCGTGCGGGTCGGTCGCCGTGAGGACCTTCGCGATGGCCTCCATCCGCACCAGGCAGGCCTGAATGGTTTTCAGGTCGAAGACCAGCTCGACGCTGATGCCGGCTGATTCCATGTGCTCGTAAACGACTTCCATCTCCGCTCGGCACCGGACGACGACTTGCTTCCAAGCCTCGAACGCAGGTGCAACCGCCTCCGAAGAACTGGGTGCCACCAATTCTTCGGTCGTAAGCACCAGCTCATAAAAGGGCGAATGTGCGATCCCGGTGGAAGCGGAGCGCTCCCGCATTTCGGGCTGCAGGCCGAGGCCGCTGATTTGCGACGCCAGCAGACGCATGCCCTCTTCCAGGTCGCGCTCCTGGCGCTGCCAGAACTCCGGCGTGTCGCAGGGCGTCAGCACATTGACGATGCGGTTGAACAATTCGGGCGTGAGCGTCGCAAATTGCTGTGCGCTTCGTTCAGTGGAATATAAATCGATCAGCAGCTTGCTGGCGTCGGTGTCTTCTCGCGCGGACGGCATCAGCCTCGCGACGAGGCGCTGAACAATCTCCGTGGTAAATGGGTGGACCGACGGAAGCCCAGCCTCGGCGAAAAGTGAGAGGGAGTCCAACTCGGCGAGCATCCGCCCGAAGGATTGCTGGACTCGACGGCGGACATCGGCATCGCGCTCCAGATACTGCACGAGGACGACGATGCGGGGCGGCTCCAATCCTTGCGTCTGGCCGGCACGCGTCCAGCGGACGATCTGCACGAAGCTGGCTCGCCGTTTGCGCAGAGTGTCCGCTGCACAAAATGCCTCAATGGCGTGTAGCAAATCGCCGGGAAGCGGCGATGGACCTTGTCCGGAAGTTCCTGCGAGCGCGAGCTGTTGTGTAGGACCGTGGGTCAAACGCAATCACCTGAGCAAGCGAATCTCGGGGCGTAGATTAGCACAGCGAAGAAAAAGCCGCCGATGTCAGCATCGACGGCTTCAGTAGCAGGAACTGCGCGATTATGCAATCTCAACCAACTCCGCGATCCTGGCTTGCCATTCCTTCGGGCCACTCTCGTGTACCGAGTTGCCCTTCGAGTCCACAGCGACGGTGACCGGCATGTCCTGCACCTCGAACTCGTAAATCGCTTCCATGCCGAGATCGTGGAAAGCGAGCACTCGCGACTTCTTAATGGCCTTTGCTACCAAGTACGCCGCGCCGCCGACCGCCATCAGGTAAACCGCCTTGTGATCGCGAATAGCTTCGATGGCCGCCGGTCCTCGCTCCGACTTGCCGACCATGCCGAGCAGCCCAGTCTCCTTCAGCATCTGGCGGGTGAACTTGTCCATGCGGGTTGCAGTCGTAGGCCCAGCTGGACCGACGACCTCGTTTCTTACTGGGTCAACTGGTCCCACGTAATAGATAAAGCGATTGGTGAAGTCAACGGGGAGCTTCTCGCCCGCGTTGAGCTTATCGGTCATGCGCTTGTGAGCGGCATCGCGGCCAGTTAGCAGCTTGCCGTTCAGCAACAGCACATCGCCGGGCTTCCACGTTGCTACGTCTTCGCGTGTCACGGTATCGAGGTCTACCCGCCGCGCACCGACTGGATCGTAAGTCAGCTCGGGCCAGCCCGCGAGCGAAGGCGGCTCCAGCGCGATCGGGCCTGAGCCATCCAGCACAAAGTGTGCGTGCCGCGTGGCGGCGCAGTTGGGGATCATCGCGATCGGGAGGTTCGCAGCGTGGGTTGGATAGTCCTTCACCTTCACGTCCAGAACAGTCGTCAGTCCGCCCAGTCCCTGCGCGCCAATGCCGAGCGCATTGATCTTCTTATACAACTCGAAACGCAGCTCTTCAGCGGTGTTCTGCGGCCCGCGAGCTAGCAAGTCCTGAATGTCAATGGGCTCCATCAGAGCTTCCTTGGCCAGAATCATGGCCTTATCAGCCGTGCCGCCGATGCCGATGCCAATGATTCCCGGCGGACACCAGCCGGCGCCCATGGTCGGAACAGTCTTCAAAACCCATTCGACGATAGAGTCCGACGGATTCAGCATGGCGAACTTCGACTTGGCTTCCGAGCCGCCGCCTTTGGCCGCGACGGTCACTTCCACCTTGTCGCCGGGAACCAGTTTCACGTTCACAACGGCTGGAGTATTGTCGCCGGTATTCTTGCGAGCTCCGGCAGGGTCAGCCAGAATGCTGGCGCGCAACTTATTGTCCTCGTGCAGGTAGGCGCGACGCACGCCTTCGTTCACCATATCTTCGACTGACATGGTTGCGTCCCACTGGACCTTCATCCCGACCTTGAGGAAGACGGTCACAATGCCGGTATCCTGGCAAATGGGACGATGGCCTTCCGCGCACATGCGTGAGTTAATCAGGATTTGCGCTATCGCATCGCGCGCCGCCGGCGACTGCTCCTTCTCGTAAGCGGCGGCCATACTGCGAATGAAATCCGGCGGATGGTAATAGGAAATGTATTGCAGAGCGTCAGCGACGCTCTGGATGAGATCGTCTTGTTTGATGATGGTCATAAAACCTGCTTGAGGATGAGGTAAGACAACCGCAAATTATACTGCCGGCGGAGAACGTCAGCTTGTGATGTGGCGCACAGCGTCGCAGGTTGTGGCAGTCCCATAAAATTGTATGCGGTTGGTCTTGTTACAACGGAGGTGAGAGGTGCTCTCAATTCGTCCTTCCGGCAGAGAAGATGTTCCGGTTCTATATGAAATGATTCGCGAGCTGGCAGACTCCGAAAAGTCGCTTGACAAGTTAACTACAACACAAACTGATCTCATGAACGACGGCTTCGGCCCGGAGCCAAAGTTCCGTGCATTGATCGCTGACTGGGAAGGCAAGCCTGCCGGGTATGCGCTCTTTTTCGCTTGCTACAGCACTTGGCGCGGCCCGCAGATATTTCTCGAAGATCTCTATATTCGTGCGGAGTTTCGAGGTAAAGGTGTCGCCACCAATCTGATGGCCCACGTCGCCAAGATCGCCGTTGCCAGGAAATGCCGCGCCGTGCGCTGGGAGGTGTTGGACTGGAACACACCGGCAGTTAACCTGTATGCCTCGCTGGGCGCCATATTTCTCGACGAATACCGCATCGCTCTACTAAAGGACGAAGCGCTGAACGCTGTTGCCGTCAGAGCGGGCTGAGAGGGCTAACTACGGGAAGGCCCGTTCAGGCCAGTTTCCCCTGCATGGACGTGTAGTTCAGCCCAATCTCGCCGCATGTGCCTTGCTCCACTGAGTACACCACGCAGGAATTGAACGGACGCGAATAAACATGCAGGCTTACGGCGCGCGCGCCCCATTCGCGGCAGTTGCGGACATCGTGGACAGGATTCAGCGGGTCGACGGCCACCGGGTGCACGGAGGTGATCTCGACAACGTTCGTTGGCACAATCTCGCAACACTGGGTCGCCAAATCTTCCGAGATTACGCGATAGTTCTGCACCGCGAGACGGCCGATGGGAGCGGCCATACAGCAGTTCTGGCCTTTGTGATTATGGATGGAGCTGCGCATCCCCGGCTCCCAGCAGATGGCCAGCAGTTCATAGAGGTCGGTCTTGTCTATCAGGTTCCGCGTGTAGTGCTGCGCGTTCCAGAACAGGTAAGGCGCTAAAGAATCAGCATCCACCGGATTCGCTGTCATGTACTGCAGGGTTCCGGACACTCCCGTAAAGTCGGCCTCGCGAAGTTTGCGCAGTCCGGTGACAAATTCTTCGATGGAAACGCGTTGCGCCGTCCGGGTCGAATCCGGTTTGGTAGCTGTTGGCATAAATGTCCTCCTGCGGGGACGAACCGCTTCATTCTAGCGCCTTGTGGCCAGTTCTTCATCCGAGCCGCGAATTGAAAAAACTTTGTGTCCACGCGGGAAAATGGGAAACTGATGCCCCACAAAGCCCGTCCAAGCATATAATGAGCGCAGAAGCACCCAGCTAGGTGGGTTCAGCGCAAGGCACTGGAGTCTCCCATGAAGTCGCGCGCTCTCGCAGTTGCGAACGCAATTCTGCTGAGTTTCTGCCTCGCTGTGCCTACGGTTGCCCAGGACAGCTCGCAATCGCAGACACCGTCCACGCAGCCAACCGTCAACTCGCCCGATCAGGCCCAGCCTCCCGCAAATCAGAGCTCAACCCCGCCGCCCGATGCCGCTGCCTCCGCCACGCCAGGCGACGCGCCCAAGGCCACGCACGACAAGGGCAAGAACGACATTGACGACATCGGTAACCGTAACGTCAGCAAGGCCGGTTCGGGCAAGGGTATCGGCGATTGGTACTCATACGACACCGAATTCAAGATGGGCAAGCAGTACGCCATGATGGTCGAGTCCAGCGCCCGCATGATCAAGGACCCCATCGTTACCGAGTACGTGAACCGCATCGGGCAAAACCTGGTCCGCAACTCCGACGCCAAGGTGCCGTTCACCATTAAGGTCATTGACTCCGACGACATCAACGCGTTTGCTCTCCCGGGCGGATTCTTCTACGTCAACAGCGGTCTTGTCCTGGCTGCGGATGACGAGGCCGAACTGGCCGGCGTAATGGCCCACGAGATCGCGCACGTGTGCGCCCGTCACGCTACCCGCGAGATGACCCGCGCCAACTACGCCCAAATGGCTACTATCCCGCTCATCTTCGTGGGGAACTGGGGCGTCTACGAAGCGGCCAGCTTGGCCCTGAACCTCGCCCTGCCGCTGACCTTCATGAAGTTCTCGCGCG
>JBKQKT010000805.1:0-4290 GCA_052147365.1 Candidatus Korobacteraceae bacterium
ACGCGGAAAGATACCGGCGGGTGAAACTCAAAATCGCAAGTCAAACTTTGCGAGATACTGATTGGATGGTACCACAGTTGGCGGCGATGCAGAAAAAAATACACGGCGAGAGTGGTTCGCAGCAAAGATGCGGCTCAACCCAAATGGAGCGACGAAAAGAAAAAAGCAGTTACGATTGGAGGGATCTGCTTTCTGTACGAAGCGAAAGCAGATCCCTCGCGGACTGAAATCCGCTCGTGATGACAATTCTTCGCCTAGGTCAAATCTTCTCTTCCGGAAATTCCACCTCCGCGCCCAGGGGATCGGTGAAGCGGTTGGTGAGGTTGACTAGGCCGATGAGCAGGTCAAGGTCCACGATCTCGGCTTCAGAGAAGTGCTGCTTCAAGGCGGCGATGTCGGCATCGTTAATGTTGCGCGACTCGCACGTGAGCTTCTCGGCGAAGTTCAGCGCCGCCTGCTCCTTGGGGGGAAACGCACTGTAGTCGCCTGCCTTCAGGCGCTCCCACTCCTGCGGTCCCAGCCCGACTCGCTTCGACGAAGCGAGGTGGTGCTGCATTCAATAGTTGCAACCGTTAATCATGGAAACGCGGATGTACACCATCTCGTAGAGACGGTGTCCAAGTGCCTTGCCGATGCTGCCGTAAAAGGGCAGCATGGTCTTCAGTACCTCCGGCCGGTGGGCCAGAAGTTTGTGAAAGCTGCCGGGCTTGCCGCGCAGCGTCGTTTCGAAGACCTCGCGCACTTCCGGCGGGGCGTTGTCAAGCTCAACGTAGGAAATCCGGGACATAAATTCTCCTCACCTCTGCTCGTATAATACTTCGAGATCTTCGCTCCCGTCTCTCATGGAGAAACCCATTCGCATCGTCGGCGCCGGCCTCGCCGGATCGGAGGCTGCGTGGCAATGCGCCCGCCGCGGCATCGCCGTGGAGCTGTTCGAGATGCGGCCGGTGCGCTCAACGTCGGCCCACCAGACCCCGAACTTTGCCGAATTGGTCTGCTCCAACTCGCTGAAATCGGACAGCGAAAATACGGCCCCCTGGCTGCTGAAAGAAGAGATGCGCCGCGCCGGCTCCCTGCTGATGGAGATCGCCCGCGAGACCGCCGTTCCTGCCGGGCACGCGCTGGCCGTGGACCGTGAGAAGTTCTCTGAGAAGGCAACGGCAGTTATCGAGCGCGAGCCCCTAATCCGGGTGGTGCGCGAGGAGGTCACCGCGATCGATGAGAACCATGCCATCACGATTGTCGCCAGCGGCCCGCTTACTTCTGACGCGCTCGCGCACGAAATCCAGCGGCTGAGTGGCAGCCAGCAGCTCTACTTCTATGACTCCATAAGTCCAATCGTGGAAGCCGATTCCATCGACATGTCGCGCGTGTACCTGGCGGCGCGCTACGACAAAGGCACGGCGGACTACATCAATTGCCCGATGACGAAGGAGGAGTACGAGCGTTTCCTCGGCGCGCTGCTGGAAGCGGAGCCGGTTGAGGGCAAGGATTGGGAAAAGCTGAATTACTTCGAGAGCTGCCTGCCGATCGAAGAGATTGCGCGTCGGGGGCGTGACACGCTGCGATTCGGGCCGATGAAGCCGGTCGGCCTGCGTGATCCGCGCACCGGGCAGATGCCCTACGCCGTGGTGCAGTTGCGCCAAGAGAACCTGCGCGCCGATTCCTACAATCTGGTTGGCTTCCAGAACCACCTGAAGTTCGGCGAGCAGGGGCGCATCCTGCGATTGATTCCCGGACTGGAGAACGCAAAATTCTTACGCTACGGGCAAATCCACCGCAATACCTACATCAACGGCCCCGCGCTGCTGGTTGATACATTGCAGATGAAACAGCATCCGAACGTGCTGTTCGCAGGACAGATCTCCGGAGTCGAAGGCTACGTCGAATCCATTGCAACCGGTTTGCTGGCGGGGATGCAGGCCGCCGCGCTGGCGGTGGGATCGGAGCCGGTTGCGCCTCCGCGTGCGACGGCTTTCGGCGCACTGATGAATTACATCTGCCATGCCGGCGCCAAGAATTTCCAGCCGGCTAACATCACATTCGATCTGCTCCTGCCACTGGACGAGCCGGGGGCCCCATTAAGCGCCGATTTTGCGCGTAATGGGGTGGAAACCCGCCGCCGCATTCGCGACAAGAAGCAGCGCCACGCGCTGGTCTGCCAAAGGGCGTTGGACGAGTTGCGGGGTTGGCTGCACGTGCATCCCGCATCAGTGGCGTCACTTCCGGACCCTGTCCCAAGGGCCCCTTTACTCGCACCGGCGGAAAACCCTTAGCACTTTATCGCAAGTCCTTGCAACCTATAAAGCCCACGTGTTCATTCTATGGGACATATTTGGGAACTCTAGTTGCAAAGGAATGAGTGGATAGGGGTGTGCAATCACCGGGCAGGATTGTAATTTGACCTGGGTGGGAGACCATAATGAATAGGATCATAGTGCTCATCGGACTGCTCTTCGTGGCAGTCTCCGCCTACGCTGGTCCGGTCGAAGTCGAGCTGTTGGGTTACCAGTCAGGTGGATGGCAGCAAGGCTATCCCTACTCCATCAGTGTGAATGGCGGCCCTGCCTTCAATGCGATGTGCGATGATTATGCGCACGGTGGATTTGTCGGTGACAAATGGATGGCGAACTTCACCGACCTCGGGACCAACGACCTTAGTAACGTGCGTTTCAACCAGTTGAATGGCGCCTTGACCCTCTACGACGAGGCGGGATGGATTCTTCTGCAGACGCTGACGATTCCACAGAACCAGTGGACCGACATGAATATCGCGGTCTGGTATATCTTTGACCCCAATACGCCACTGGATCAGGGGGCACAGAATTGGTTGAACCTGGCGATGCAGGAGGCTGGCAAAGGCTTTCCTGGCATCAACTTCCACGAGGTAGGAATTTATACACCCGTGGACCAGTACGATACGGACCCGAATGGCCCCCAGGAATTTTTGTTTATCAACACCAGTAACACGACGCCAGAGCCGGGCACCTTTATCCTGCTGGGTACTGGGTTAGTGGGTTTGCTGGGACGCAAGTGGCTATCGTAGCTGGTGGTTAAAGAACCCAATTCGTTGGACAGACTGCTGGCTTGCGCCAGCGTCTTTTTTTGTCCGTCCTGCGAGAGAATTCTTAGCCTGGGCACCTTGGTTGCTGTGCCGATGTTCCCAACGATTTGGGCCGTGTTCTGCAATTGCAATTCGGGAGGGAGGGGCGAAAGTTCGTCGCCGTACCGCCTAGAACCTTCAGGAGGATCAAAAATGTCGTCGTCTCCTTTCGCAGTCATGCGACGTGGTCGTTTCCTGGCGCTGATTGTCATGGCTTTCGCCTTGTGCCTGGTGGGTACATTTGCGGCAGCGCAAACTAATCAGCCGATAGATGAAGTCTATGGCGGCTACTCGTGGTTGCACCCGGGCGGCTACGGCGATCTCAACTACCAGGTCCCGGACCTCACGAGCGGTTTTGACATTTCCAATACCTACTACCTTCCGAAGTTGCACAACGTTGGTATTGTGTTGGACGGTAGTGGTCACCTGCCTAAGAACGGGAGTGGAGCCGGATTTGGTCTCGCCGGCTTGCAATACAAGTATCACGGTCAAGTTTTCTCGCCCTTCGCTCGGTTTTTGGTTGGCGGGGCCAACCTCTCACCCGAGTGTTGCGGCGGGACGAAATGGTCGGTTGGAGTGGGCGGCGGCGGGGGCTTTGATCTCAATCTCGGTCGAATGTTTTCCCTCCGGGTGGCGCAAGTGGATTACATCTATTCCACCTATTCGCACACATTTCCCAACGCTCGCTCCACGACTTGGAACAACGTCCGATTGTCAGCAGGCCTGGTGCTCAACTTAGGCAACTACTACAACCCGCCACTGTCATGTACCGCCTCGGCCACTCCGGCTGAGGTCTGGACCGGTGACCCGGTTAAGGTCACCACCACAGGCACCGGTTTCAACCCGAAGCACCCGGTCGCCTACTCTTGGACCGCTAATGGTGGCAAGTTGTCGCCAACCGACGCGCAGTCGGCGACGATCGATACCACTGGTATGGCGCCGGGCAACTACGCGGCGAATTCGACCATCACCGACACCTGGCCCAAGTTTAAGAATCTTGACTCAGGCCATCATTCAATCTTGGGCAAGCCCGTCCCCATCCCGCCGGCGATGTGTGCGGCGAACTTCACAGTCAAGCAGCCGCAGCCGCCGGTCGTAAGCTGCTCGGCTAGTCCGACCACGATTGCCATCGGCCAGCCGGCAACCATCACCATGACCGCCACGGACCCGCAGGGATGGCCGATGAC
>JBKQKT010000806.1:0-5545 GCA_052147365.1 Candidatus Korobacteraceae bacterium
GCGCTCGTTGGGGACCCCGGGTGCGGCCGTGATCGTCATGAAATTCGGCGGCACATCGGTCGAGGACGCCACCGCTATTGACCGCGTCGCCAGCATCGTAAAGGGGCGTCTGTCAGAACGCCCGTTCGTGGTGGTCAGCGCCATGGCGAAGGTGACCGACCAGTTGCTGGCCATGGCCGCTGCTGCGGGGCGCGGCGAACGCGAGCAGGCGCTGGACATCTGCCGCACTCTTCGTGAGCGCCACTACACTACCGCCGGTGAGCTGCTGGGAACCGGGCTGCACACCGACCTGCACACTGAGCTTGGCGCTGAGTTCGACTCACTGGAAGAACTGCTGCGCGGCATTGCGGCGGTTGGAGAGCTCACGCCCCGCACCTCCGACTACGTTGTCTCCTTCGGCGAGCGTTTGTCCAGCACCATTGCCACTCCGGCATTTCTTGCGCGCGACATTCCGGCAACGTTGGTGGATGCCCGTCAGGTCATCATTACCGACGCGCAGCATAGCCGGGCTGTGCCTCAGGCGGGGGAGATCAATGACCGGTTGCAGGCCCGGGTAAGGCCGCTGCTGGAGCAGGGCTGCGTGCCCATCATGGGCGGCTTCATTGGCGCAACCCGCGAGGGCGCGCACACCACAATTGGCCGCGGCGGTTCTGACTTCTCCGCCGCACTTGTCGGCGCAGGACTGGGCGCTGAGCGCATCGAGATCTGGACTGACGTGGACGGTATGAAGACGACCGACCCGCGCATCTGCGCCGATGCGCGCCGTATCAAGGTCATCAGCTTCGAAGAGGCCGCAGAGCTGGCGTATTTTGGTGCCAAGGTATTGCATCCCGCGACCGTGCTTCCGGCGGTCGAGAAGAACATTCCGGTGCTGGTGCTGAATTCGCGCAATCCGTCGAACGAAGGTACGCGCATCGTGTCACGCGCGCCGCGTTCGCGCTCGCTATTCAAGGCCATCGCCGCCAAGAACCGCATTACCATCATCGAGATCGTGGCCGCGCGCATGCTCATGGCGCACGGCTTTCTCGCCAAGGTGTTCGACATCTTCGCCCGCCACCGTTGCGCCGTGGATGTTGTGTCAACCTCCGAAGTCAGCATCTCGCTGACCGTCGATTCGAACGAGGCGATTCCGCAGATCGCCGCCGATCTTGAAGAACTCGCCTTCGTGAAATATTCGGGCCGGCAGGCGATCGTCTGTCTGGTTGGCGAGAACATCCGCGAGACCCCCGGCGTTGCGGCGCAGGTCTTCGACGCCATTCGCGACATCAACGTGCGCATGATTTCTCAGGGCGCGTCGGAGATCAATCTCACCTTCGTGGTTGACGAATCCGATGTACCCGAAGCCGTACGACGATTGCATGCCAGGTTCTTCGCAGAGGTCGATCCGGAGGTGTTCGATTGACGCACCGTCCACTCGGAGTGCTGGTGGTCGGCCTCGGCAAGACGGGATCTCTCGTCGTTGAGGTGGCGCGCGAGCGCGGTCATCACGTACACAGCATTGATGAAGTCGATAACCCGGATGCCGCTTGGCTCAATCCGGAGAATCTGAACGGCTTCGACGTGGTCGTTGACTTTACCACGCCCGACGCAGTGCTGAGAAACATCGAGGCCTGCGTGCGCGCCAAGAAGGCGATGGTCGTCGGAACTACGGGCTGGTACGGGGAGATGGAGCGCGTTCGCAGCACTGTCGAGCAAGCTGGGACTGGCTTTGTCTTCGGGGCGAACTTTTCCTACGGGGTGAACCTGTTTTTCCAGATCGTGCAGGCCGCTGCGCCGGCGCTGGCTCACGGATACAGCGGTCACATCACCGAGCGCCATCACGTCCATAAGAAGGACGCTCCTTCGGGTACTGCAATCGCACTACAACGAATGCTGGAGCAGGTGTCGGGGACTCGGGCTGAGATTACCTCCGAGCGCGAAGGTGAGGTGACCGGTATTCACACGCTGGAGCTTGATTCGGCGGGTGATCGCATTGTTCTCACGCACGAGGCGAAGTCACGCCGGACATTTGCCGAAGGCGCCCTGCTCGCCGCCGAGTGGGTCGCGGACAAAACTGGCTTCTACGACTTCAAAGATATTTTTCGCGAACTGTGAACTTCGGCGCTCGCTTGGAAATACAATTTTAGTCATGAAACTTCGTGGATGCGGTACCGCTCTCGTCACTCCGTTCAAACACGATGGCAGCATTGATGAGCCTGCTTTGCGCGACCTGGTTCGCTGGCAGGTAGATTCGGGCATCGATTTCTTGCTTCCGTGCGGCACCACTGGCGAAACGCCCACGCTCTCGCATGACGAATGGCTGCGCGTCGTTGACCTGACCGTTGAGACAGTCGAAGGTCGGGTGCCCGTTATGGCGGGAGCTACTTCGAACAACACGCGCGAGGCCGTGGCGAAAGCGAAAGAGATTTCATCGCGCCCGGGCGTGGATTACATCCTGACGGCCACGCCGTATTACAACAAGCCCACGCAGGAAGGCGTCTATCAGCACTTCTGCGCGATCGCGGAGGCATCGACGAAGCCGCTTGTGCTGTACAACATCGCGGGGCGGACCGGCACGAACATCGAGACTCCTACGCTGCTGCGCCTGACCGAAGTTCCCAACATCCTCGGCGTGAAGGAAGCCAGTGGCAACATTGCGCAGATAGCAGAAGTTTGCGCCAACGTGCCCGAGGACTTCCTTGTCTTTTCCGGCGATGATGCCGTGACTCTGGCCGTCGTTGCGCTCGGCGGCGCGGGCATTATCTCCGTGGTGTCGAACGAAATTCCCGCCGAGATGACGCGGATGACGCAGGCCGCACTCGCTAACAAGTGGGATACCGCGCGGCTGCTTTTCCGCAAGTATCTGCCGCTGATGCAGGCAAACTTCACAGAGTCGAATCCGGGACCAGCGAAGGCCATCTTGGCAATGATGGGCCGCATGGAAGAGGTCTATCGCCTGCCGCTCGTGCCCGTGAAGAAAGAAACCCGTGCCAAGCTGGAGAAAGTGGCGGCCGAAGTCGGCCTGCTTCAGTCGCAGCCTGCGGCCCGCTGATATCCTGCGCCACAGTTGTGCTGGAGCGGGCAGCAGCCAACGGTTATACTGCCCGCGATGCACGAACTTCAGCAGCGAATTGAATCTCTTTACGCGATAGGGCCGGACGCTGCCAAGTTTCCCGGCGCTACCGAAGTCTTTTCGCAATTTCGCGATGCTCTCAGCGCGGGGGCGATTCGCGCCGCCGAAAAGCGCGATGGCCACTGGCAAACCAACACCTGGGTTAAGCAAGGCATCTTGTTGGGCTTTCGCATCGGCAAGCTGGCCGAAAGCGGCGACCCGCGTGTGCTCTCGTTCGTTGACAAAGATACTTACCCGGCTCGCCACTTTTCCGCGGCTGACAATGTGCGCGTGGTTCCGGGCGGCTCGTCGGTGCGCTGTGGAGCTTATGTCGCGCCGTCGGTGGTCTGCATGCCGCCGATGTACATCAACGTCGGGGCATATGTTGACGAAGGTACGATGGTCGATTCGCACGCGTTGGTCGGTTCGTGCGCGCAGATCGGCAAGCGGGTGCACATCAGCGCCGCGGCGCAGATTGGAGGAGTGTTGGAGCCGATCAACGCCTCACCGGTCATTATCGAAGACGACGTGCTGATCGGCGGGAACTGCGGCGTGTACGAAGGTACGCAGATTGGCGCTCGCGCTGTGCTGGGAGCTGGAGTCATACTCACGCGCTCGACGCCGCTGTTCGATACGGTCAAAGGTGAAATCTATCGCGCTACCGAGCGCGAGCCGCTCTGCGTTCCTGAGGGGGCCGTCGTGGTTCCCGGCGCGCGCGCAATCACCAAGGGCAAAGCGGCGGAGTGGGGCCTATCGCTGTACACGCCGGTCATCGTGAAGTACCGGGACGAGCGCACTGACCGCGGCGTGGAGCTCGAGGACATGCTTCGCTAGTCTATAAATCCTATGGCCCAGCCCGCCACCAGCCGAAAAGAGAACACCGCACTGCTGATCGCCGGTATTTCTGCCATCACTACGCTGCTGGCATGGCGTTTCGCGGGAGAATCGAGTCTGCTCTTCCCTGCTCTGCGCTGGATCACGCTGGCCGCACTGGTCGTCTATGGCTGTTTCCGACGTACTTTGACGGCGTGGATATTTATCGCCATGCTGCTGGGCGCGGAGATTGGCCACGACTTTCCCAATGTCGCGACGAATTTACGCGTACTGGCACTGATTTTTCTGCGACTGATTAAGACCATCATTGCGCCGCTCTTGTTTTCGACTCTGGTAGTCGGCATCGCCAGCCATCCCAACCTGCGGCAGGTCGGCAGGCTTGGACTGCGATCCATAATCTACTTCGAGATTGTCACCACTATCGCCATCTTCCTCGGACTAGGGGCCATCAACCTGAGCAGGGCTGGTGTGGGTGTGCAACTGCCCGCAGTCTCCACCACCGAAACCATTCCGGTCACCAAACCAGGCTGGCAGGACACTATCCTACACATCTTCCCGGAGAACATTGCGAAGTCGGTCGCCGACGGCGCGGTGCTGGAGGTCGTGGTCTTCAGTCTGATTTTCGCGGCGGCGCTGGCCATGATAAGCGAGCAGAAACGCCGTGCCATGTTGGTGTTCTGCGAAAGCCTCGCTGAAACCATGTTTAAGTTCACCAACATTGTCATGTATATGGCGCCCCTCGGCGTGGGCGCCGCCGTGGCCTACACTGTGGGACATACGGGCATCGGCATTCTCAGTAGCCTGCTGAAGCTCCTGCTGACCCTATACGCTGCGCTCGCCGTTTTCGTGCTTGGCGTGCTGCTACCCATTGCGCTGGTGTTCGGCGTTCCGCTGCGCCGCTTCATCAGGGCTGCAATCGAGCCCGTCACCATCGCATTCGCGACTTCGAGCTCCGAGGCCGCTCTGCCCCGCGCGATGGAAGCGATGGAGGCCATCGGCGTTCCGCGACAGATTGTCGCGTTCGTTATCCCGACTGGTTACAGCTTTAATCTCGATGGCAGCTCGTTGTACCTGAGCGTGGCGGCGATCTTCGTAGCTCAGGTCTCCGGCATTCATCTTTCGCTGGGACAGCAATTGATGGTCGTGTTGACGCTGATGCTCACCAGCAAAGGAGTGGCCGGCGTCTCGCGGGCGGCGCTGGTTATTCTGCTGGCCACGGCCTCTTCGGTCGGGCTACCGACGGAACCAGTCTTCCTGCTGCTGGGTGTGGATCAACTGCTTGACATGGCGCGCACCGCGGTGAACGTCCTTGGCAACTGCCTGGCCACGGTGGTGATGGCGAAGTGGGAGGGAGAGTTCGGTACGGCAACGCCTTCAGCAGTAATTAAGGAAGCGGTCTTGCAATAATGCTGGCCGGCAGAGCCGCGCTCGCGCGCTGCCGCCGCAATTGCAGATGCTTCTGCCGGAAGTGTCCGATGGCGCGTTCGCCCCAGACCTTGACGAAGTAATAGTTCAGCCCGGCGCCGATCACCGAGCTGATGACCGGAATCAGCCGGGCCGTCCACTTCTCCACAATCTCTCCGCTGGCCCTGGCGGCGATTCGCTGGATAATGCGCGGCA
>JBKQKT010000807.1:0-2580 GCA_052147365.1 Candidatus Korobacteraceae bacterium
GAATACCACTATACTTGCAAGCGGTGCGTGTAGGCACTTAAACACTGATCTTCGCGTCCGGCCCGAATAATCCTAAACTTATAGGATCTCTGAGGCTCCTAAACCGCGGTTTCGCTCCTGTCTGCAAAGAAAATCCCCATCCGAGCTGTAGTTCGGATGGGGCATTCTTTCATATACCAGGCGAGGGTTGACCGCCCCGGCCTTAGTATCCCATGACTAAGTTATACGCGTTGACGCTGCCTATGCCCGAGCCGAAATCCCAACCGCGGCTGCTGGTTTGGAAAGGCGGTTGCGGTCCGGTGGGATAAGCGGGCTGATACGCACTATTACTGGTCGAAAGCACCCCACTCGATGTTCCCGGGTGGTAGCAGTTGTAATAGGTGCCATTACGGTTCGCTACGCAGTAGCCATCAATGTCGCCCAGTGTAATGTCATAGAAGATACATGACTTGGCGACACCATTGCCCAAGGTCGAGTCGCAGGTTGTGCTACCTGTCGGACCGTACTCAGTGTTGGCGAGCGCGTAATAACGGGGGTTCGGGTTGCCCTGCAAGCTGCCCTTGTGCTGCACCACCAGAGAATGGATGGCAGCCATGATGGGCGACGAGACGGAAGTTCCGCCATAGCCCGGCCAGTCAACCGGCTGCACGGCGGTGCAGGAAACAATTCCGCCATTGGATATGCCAGAGCTGGTCCTGTCCGTATAGCAAATGAGGTAATAGTGTCCCCACAGGCCGTTGGCGGCCATCAAAGAGACATCTGGCGTGTCACGAACGTTATCGTTCACCAGGCCGGCCATCGAGCCAAGGTACATGCTCTGATAGGAGGGTTTTGCATAACCCGCGCACGTGCCGCTGACCACGCCGGAGACGCTCGGCGCTCCCGTGGCGCAGCCGCTGGGGCCGCCGCTGCCACCAGTAGCATTGCGGTAACTGCTATTGGTTTGGCAGAAGCTGCCTGCGCCGTAGGTGATGTAGGAACCGGTCGCGTAATGCGAGAGCAGCGTACCGGCGCAGGAGTCATTCCACGGCTGCTCCATGATGTAGGACTTGGCGGAGCCGTAAAAGGCGTTGTTGGTGGCATTCCAGTAGGAGCTGGCCACGCCGAGGTAGTTATCGGCGAAGTCCAGGCCACCGACGGAAACATCGTACTGCGAAGACATCCAGCCGCTGATGCCGATGCCGCGAGTGTCGCCGGCGCTGGCCGCAAGCTCGTCACCGGAGGAAACAAAGATACCGATGCCCGCGGTTACGGCTTGCTGGAAGGTCGTGTTGAAGGCGGCGTTCAGGGTGGCTCCGGTTTGTGCTTCAGACTCGCCATAGCTCATGCTGATGACGTCCACGTTGTCAGCGTTGGGGTGCTGGAGGATGTTCTGAATGGCGGTTAAGCCGCCAAATCCCCCGCTTGGGTTGGCACACGCAGCGTTGATTATGGATGCGTTGGGTGCGGCCGCACTGGCCCACTGCACATCAATCGAGGCTTCCACGTCATCGCTATTGATGCCCGAACCGGCTGGGTACCCGCGTCCGGTGCTTGGAGAGTTGCAGTGGTTGGTCGTGGTCGTCCCGGGGTTGGTTTGCGAAAGATTGCCCGAGGGGTACTTGCCCAGGCCGAAGGTGTTACGGAAGATGGCCCAGTCACTGGTGGTGGAGCTGCACGCTCCAAGACTGTTGGTGCTGTTGCAGTTCCACTGATTGGTGTCTTCCACCACCACAATCGTCATGCCCTGTCCTGAAATACCGGCGCTAAACAGAGGCGTAATGTTGTAGATTTTCGCCAGATCCCAGGGAACGATGGTTTCGTAGCCGCCGCCATTCGTGTAATCGTGGTCCACCATCGCTCCGGAATGCGGATCGATGTGGGCGTCCCTGATTTTTTCATGCATGGCTTTCGGCTTGAAATTGTGGAGATAAACGGGGCCGACCACCGCCTTCGCCAGTGCGACCGGAATCTTGGGGTCGCTGGCGTTGGCAATGTACGTCTCTCCGTTCACCATGTAGTAGTGGAACTGGAAGTGGAAGGCTTTCTCGATTTGGTCGGCAGAGCCTGAGAAATCGATGACCATATGGTTTGAATAGACGAACTCGACTTTCAAACCATAGTTCTCCAACCAGCCGGTGATCTTGCTGATGTCGGAGTCCAGCAGGCCATATCGCTGCCCGAATTCCTCAGCGCCCAGCCACTTGTGGAAGGTCGCCGACTTGGGGTTGTGCTGGTCTTCGATGAACTGCTCAAGTTGCTTCTCCGACTCGGGCGAGCGCTGGAGCAGCAGGAGCATGTGGTCCATCTGAAGATCGGCGGAAACGGGTCCGCGATCGTTAACAGCGTTGGCTTCAGGCCGTGTGTTGCCCGCCAGGGTAACCAACTGGGATTCGTCAATCTTTTGCGTGATGAGGGCACGGCTGGCTTCTGCATAGGAAGCAAGATTGAGGGTGAGGACGAATGCAACGGCAGCGAACAGAAACAGAAAACTCTTAAATCGGCCAGTCATTGGCTCTCCTTCCGGAGGTTCCCTGCCAGCGTCATCGGCGCTGCGGGATCTAGTTGTCAATAGACGAAGCTGAACATTGCGCGCAGTTT
>JBKQKT010000808.1:0-3980 GCA_052147365.1 Candidatus Korobacteraceae bacterium
TCTTGCCGCCCTGGAAGCGCAGCAGGGCCAGCGAACGGTTGGCGTCCCAACGCCAACGCGTGGCGAAAATCGGCGAAGCACACGCGGCCTGCTGCAGGATGTCCTGTACCGTCTCGGTCTGGAGATAGTGGAAGACGTCGCTGAGCGGGAAGCTGTGCTGCTCGGCCAGCGCGATGTTCAGCCCGTTGTCGGTCGCTGCCGCCTGTAACTCAAAATTGAACGAGCGGCAGAAACGCTTGCGCAGTGCCAATCCCCAGGCCTTGTTCACGCGACCGCCAAAGGGCGCGTGAATGATGAGCTGCATCCCGCCGCCTTCATCGAAGAAACGCTCGGCGATAATTGTCTGCTGCGTCGGCACCTCACCCAGCACGGCGCGGCCGGTGACGATGTATTCGGCCAGCTGCTCCGCGCCTGCGTCATCGAGACCGCACTCGTCCTTCAGCCATGCGACTGCGTTCTGCACTTCGGGACTGGATTCAATTCCGCGGAGGCGGAGACTAGCAGGCGGCGAAGAACTTTGATCCGCGGCGCTGCTCGGGTAGAGCGGGCCTTCAGGCCCGATTGGCGCCCGGCCTATGCCCGGGTAGAGCGGCGCTTCAGCGCCGCGTCCCGCCGCACTATTTCCTGCTTGAGCGGGCTTCAGCCCGCGAGATTCGTTCGCGGTGTCGCCGGCTAAAGCCGGCTCAGAAGATAAAAGGGGTATGCTGGACGCGGCGCGAAAGCGCCGCTCTCCCCCAGCGTTGTCATCGCCCAGTTCGGTATTGCGAGGCACGGGCAGCGGTGCCGTATTGGGCAGCAGCGCGCTGACACGTTCGCGTAAATCAGCCACATGGAGCGACAGCTCGTCAGTTCGAGCCGGAGCCTCGCCGCGCCAGAAGGGAATCGTCGGTGGCGCGCCGTGCGCGTCTTCCACCAGCACCCGCCCGGAGTTGGATTCAACTCGGTGAATGCGCCACGAGGTGTTGCCCAGCAGCATGATGTCGCCCGCATTGCTCTCGACCGCGAAGTCCTCATCGACCGTGCCGACGACGACTTCTTCCGGCTGCGCCACCACCGTGAAGAGTGCCGTATCCGGGATCGCTCCACCGCTGGTGATGGCCGCCAACCGCGCGCCGCGCCGTCCGCGCAGCCGCCGGTTCACCATGTCGCGATAGAGATACGCGCCATATCGCCCGCGCCTGGCGGCGATGCCTTGCGACAGCATTTCCAGAATGTGGTCGTACTCTTCACGCCGCAGTTCGCGGTAGGGATAGGCGCGGCGCACGCACTCGAAGAGCGCATCTTCGTCCCAGTCCTCGCAGCTGCACATGGCGACAATCTGCTGCGCCAGAATGTCCAGCGGCGCAGCAGGAATCTGAATCCGATCCAAATCGCCCAGCCGGATCGCGCGCACGGTTGCGGCGCACTCCACCAAGTCGTCGCGGGTGGTGGCAAACAGCCGTCCTTTGGGGACCGCGCCGCGCCAGTGTCCCGAACGGCCGACGCGCTGCAAGGCGACCGCGATCGAACGCGGCGAATTGATCTGGCAGACCAGATCGACTGTGCCGATGTCGATTCCAAGCTCCAATGACGCGGTCGCCACCAGCAGACGAATCTCGCCGTTCTTAAGTTTGCGCTCGGCGGTCAGGCGCAGCTTCCGGGCCAGGCTGCCATGGTGCGCAGCGACCAGTTCTTCGCCGATGCGCTCGCCGAGATGCAGCGCGACCCGCTCCGCCAGACGCCGCGTATTAACGAACACCAGCGTCGAGCGATGCTGCAGTGCCAACTCGGCAATGCGGTCGTAAATCTCGGCCCACATCTCATTGCTGGCGATCGGGCCAAGCTCTGACGGCGGAACTTCAACCCCGAGATCGAGTTTTCTCCGATGACCGATGTTTACGATTGCCGGAGTGGGCCGCCCCGCGCCGGTTAGGAAGTGTGCAATCTCCTCGATCGGCTTCTGCGTAGCCGAAAGCCCAATGCGGGTCGGCTGGTTCGCCAGCAGATCAAGCCGCTCCAGCGAGAGCGTGAGGTGCGCGCCCCGCTTGTCATCAGCCACGGCATGGATTTCATCAACGATCACCGTCTCCACGTCGCGCAGGATCGCACGGCTGCTGTTGGCGGTGAGCAGGATGTACAGAGACTCTGGTGTGGTGACCAGGATGTGCGGCGGCCGCTTGAGCATGGCGCGACGCTCTTTCATCAAGGTGTCGCCAGTACGCACCGCGGTGCGAATCTCCGGCATCAGCAGGCCGCGTTCCGCAGCGAGTGCCAGGATTTCGCCAAGCGGAACTTCGAGGTTCTTTTGAATGTCGTTGCCGAGCGCCTTCAGCGGTGAGACGTAGAGAACTTCAGTGCGGTCCCGCAGTTCGCCCTGGAGGGCTTTGCGCACCAACCGGTCGATGCAGATGAGGAATGCCGCCAGCGTTTTGCCCGATCCGGTGGGAGCGGAGATGAGCGTGGTCCGCCCGGCAAGAATTTCGGGCCAGCCCTGCTCCTGCGGCTCGGTGGGCGAGCCGAAGCGCCCCACGAACCACTCCGCCACCAGCGGATGCGCCCATGCGAGCGCGGACGGAATCCCCCCCACAGCCATAGGAGAATTATTGTAGAAGGTTTCCGGACTTTCGCCAATCCTTCGCCTTAAGACTTTTATTTTGTAGCGAAATAGCAAGCCGCCGGCGGACTGCCGTCGAGGATGGCATAGAACTTCAGAGGAGCCTGTGAGTTCGCATTTGTGGCGTACCCGGCGAAGCCGATGTAGCTGCTCTTGAGCCAGGGATTGGCCTTTCTAATATCCGGACGGCGCTCGCCCACGGCTGCCAGACCGGTGATGACTCCATCTCGCGTTGCCACCACTTCCAGCGGCTCCCGTCGACCTTTACGGTCGTAGGCCCAACCGCTTATGCGAAGCGCGCCCGAACCCGCTCCTTCCACCGGCGCAACGGATTCCAAAACTCCAGTGCAGTCGTCTGCGGAGCTGGGGAACGTTGAGTCCAACGGCTGGCCAAGCTGCGCAGCAAGCGCCGTCGAGAAAACAGACAGGCGATGCTCGCGCATGTAGGGGACAAAGGGGAGTATGTAGTCCACTCCGGGGTAAACCTTCTCCAGTTGCGCACGGTCAATGGCGCCAGTCAGCATAGATGCTGCGGCTACATTCTGGTCAAAGGCGCGTCCTCTTGCGGTGAAGATGGGGCCTTTAGCCATGTGCACTCCCCAGATGAATATCAGCAGCAGGCAGACCTGTACCACAAGAAACGCGGCTGGCCTGGCCCTGAGCCAGTCGCTTCCCAAAAGCAGCAATCCCAGACAGCACCAGAAGAGAAGCGCGAAGACTTGATATCGCGACGCAAATGCCTGCGCCACTCCGAAGTTCAATCGAATTGTCGAGGTAATCATGGCCCCCGCCAAACAGAACGCAATCGTAAACACAAGCTGCAGGGCGAAGCGGCGGCGGGTGCGAACGAAGGATGGCGCCCGGACAAGAACAAGGGCGGCGACAAGCAATGCTACGGCCCCGATGATCTCGGCGGAGATGACACTTCTCCAGATCCATGAACTGCCGAAATACGTGGCGAGGTACGCCAGCACGGCTGCCGCCCTTTGCGGCGAAGCAAGCGGCTTCGAATACCACGGAAGGCGAACATAGTTATGGAAATAAAGCACGATGCTGAAGAGTCCAGTTACGGCGAAACTAAGGGCTGCCGACAGAGGAAGGCGAAGCAGAAGAGCTGCCGCCACTAGCAAGGGCCACATGAGATTGCCGTTCGATAGCGAGTAGTTTGCTGCAAGGGCCGCCAGGATGGACACAACAAGGAATTTGGTTGAGCGACGCTGCCCGGGTCCTCGCTGCGAGTCGGTCCAATAGAGCAACAGGCTGACGAATGCAAGGGTTACAAACAGGCCAGGAAGCACAAACCAGACCATAGAGCCCAGCGTGAAGATCTCAAACTGCGAGGGACAAAACAGGCAGAAGGCTGCCAACCCTGTGCCGGTACGCCAAA
>JBKQKT010000809.1:0-2728 GCA_052147365.1 Candidatus Korobacteraceae bacterium
CGCGGTCGGCGTGGCGTAGGTCGTCGCGGGCGCCTGTTCCTGCTGCGCGGGCTGCGATTGGGCGGGCTGCGACTTCTTGCTGCAACCGTCCAGACCCATGACACTGAGCACTACGCTTGCGCTAAGAAGAACGGAAATGGCTTGCTGGTATGTTGGCATGGCGGACACACTTGTTGGTACAGACGGCAACTAATTCTGCATTTTTCCGATGGCTGACACTATACATGCGGCTGACTGAAGGGGCAACGGGAAATGCCGGCGCTGGCGGCGTGCGAAGTCCGAAAATGCTCCATCTGCTGAGGCGCTCGCAGGCCGCTCGCGAGAAAAACGCCCAGAGACGAGCGCCCTTACACGAGTACGATGCCAAGGCCCCCACGGTTTCGACAGCCATAAGAATCGTTTTGCAAGAAAACGGCGCTCTTGAGAGAGCGCCGTCTGAGACTACTCAGTTTGCTTAGTTTCGAGCCATAAGGCTACTGACTGGGCCAGTTCATCACCAAGTTATAGGCATTGACCGTGCCAATGCCGGTTGGGAAGTCCCAGCCGATCGTGGTGTTATAGGCCGGCTGAGGTGAGTTGTTGCTGGTGGAGAGAATTCCGTAGTGGCCTGACGGCGAATAGCAGTCATAGTACGTGTTTCCGCTAAGCGCCGTGCAAGGGATGTAGATGTCGCCCTGCGTGACATCATAGAACACGCAGGAGTTACTGACTGCATTACCCAGCGTGGAGTTGCAGGCACCGTTGCCGCCCGGACCATACTCGCTGGCAGCCAGCTCATAGTACTGTTCGTTGGGCCTGCCCCAAGTGGTAGCGGTGTGCTGGTTTACCAGGGCCTGGATCCCAGCCATGATGGGCGAAGAGAACGACGTCCCGCCACCGCCGGGCCAGGTCTGAGCGGGGCCGGTGCAAGCCGTGATGGGCCCGCCGCCAAGATCGCCGCCCAGGTCAGCGGGGTCGGAATCGCAGTAGGCGTAATAGTGGCCCCAAACGCCGTTTGCGGCGAATAGAGACACATCAGGAATATCGCGAACGTTGTCATTCTGCAGGCCGGCAAGCTTGCCGAGATTGTTGGCCTGGAAATCGGGTTTCGGCCATCCCGCACAGGTCCCGCCCACGACGCCACGGGTTGCCGGAGACCCGGTGGCGCAACCGCTGGGTCCGCCGCTCCCCGACACTACGGTGACGTAGTAATAACTCGGATTGTTCGCAAAGAGGTAATTACAGTAGCTGCTGGCTCCATAGATGGCGCTGAAGCCCGCGTAGTTCGCCAGCAATGTGCTGGCACAGGAGTCGTTCCACGGGATCTCCGGGATGTACGACTTGGCGGATTCGAACCACACGTTGTTGTAATTGTTCCAGTAGGTGGTATTGGTGCCGGCGTAGGTGTCGCCAAAGTCCGTGCCGCCGACCGAGACGTCATACACAGACGAAGTCAGCCCGCTGATGGAAATACCGTGGGTGGCATGCGTGGCATTGGCGTCGGTACTGTCCGCGCCTTCGTCGCCGGAGGAGACAAATACCGCAACCCCCTGTAGCGAAGCGGTTTGAAACGCAGTGTTGTAGGCGGCGTTGCTGGCCGCACCGTTCGTGGCTTCACTGCTGCCATAGCTGATGCTCATGACCGTGTTCTTGGGATTGGTCGCCAGGACGTTGTTAATGGCAGTGAGCAGGCTGGAGCACGCCGCCAATACGATGGAGGCATTGGGAGCAGCCGCACTCGACCACTGCGCGTCGAGCGCCGCTTCATCTTCGGCCCCGCCCACGCCTGGATCACGGCAGTTGGAACCAGGGTGAATCTGTGAGACGTTGCCGTGGGTGTAGCGGGCCAAGCCGGTCAACTGGCGGAACAGCGACCAGTCAGCAAGGTTGTAAACATCGCTATCCTCAATCACAACAACCGTTTCGCCCAGGCCTGTGATTCCAGCCTTAAAGAGTGGATTGAGGTTGTAGATAGTGGCAAAGTCTGCCGGCAGGACGACATACTTCGCCGGAATAAAGCCGTGCCGGTCGCCGCAGGTGAGACAGGTGTAGTTCGGTTTGGGCTCGAAGTTATGCAGCCCGATGACGCCGTTCACCACGGGAGCCAAGGCTGCCGGGATTCGGGGATCGTCCATGTTGCCGTAGTGCTGCTCGCCGTTCACTACGAGCTTATGGATCTCGACCTGGAAGGCTTGTTCCACCTGGGCCGCCGTGCCGGTGAAGTCGATGAGCATCCCGTTGGGATACACGAAATTCACCTTCAGTCCGTGCGTTTCGAGCCAGTGGGTGACGGTGCCGATATCCGACTGCGCCGTGCCAAAGAGCGCGCCTACCTGCTGGTTGGTGAGATACTGATGGTAATTCGGCGATTTGGGATCATTGAGCTGCCGGACGAACTGGTCCACCACCTTTTCCTGGTCGGGGGAGCGCTGCAGCAATATTTGCATGTCCCCCATGTCGAAGTCGGGCGCAACCGCACCGCGATCATAGGTAACATTAGCCTCAGGACGAGTGTTTCCGGCGAGGGTAACCGTCCTGGTTTCGTCAATCTTTTGCGTGATGAGGGCACGGCTGGCTTCTGCATAGGAAGCAAGATTGAGGGTGAGGACGAATGCAACGGTTGCGAACAGAAACAGAAAACTCTTAAATCGGCCAGTCATTGGCTCTCCTTCCGGAGGTTCCCTGCCAGCGTCATCGGCGCTGCGGGATCTAGTTGTCAATAGACGAAGCTGAACATTGCGCGCAGTTT
>JBKQKT010000810.1:0-4312 GCA_052147365.1 Candidatus Korobacteraceae bacterium
ATCACCTTCGCCCGCTGTCGAATGAGGCAGACGTACTTCGGGAATTGAGGGCCTTTTTGCCAACATTGCGCTGACGGGGCAGAAGACGCTCACCCGCAATCCCGCGTATGGGTCGTCGAGCCGAACAACTGTTGAAAATCCCCGATACTCTCGTAGGGGAGGGCGGCGGGGGCACCCGTCTCTCCACGTTGTTTCTTTCTGTGGGTCTAGCGACCGGGGTCCAGATCTCTCATGATCACGTGGAGGACCTGGCTGGCTTGTCGCGCTTCGCGCTCAGAGATCGGCATCCTTCCGGCATTCTCGGCCTCGCCGGTGCTATTGGCGTTGGTGCTGTCGGCGTCGGAGTGATCTCTATAGGTTCGTGCGATGGCTGGCAGGCGGGCGCAACCGCCGCGAATGAGTCCTGCCCGCTCGGCGACGGCCAGGCGGGTGATGAACGACCAATCCCCAATTTTCCCTGACGACTTTTCCGTTAACTCTGCCATCAACTCCCCCGCGGGCACATGGGCGGCCAGCGCGCTCAGTCCCTTGTGTTCCAGCGCGTCGGTTATTATGGCCTCGAGAATTCCGCAGGAGGTGCGCAGCGACTGCTCGTAGTCGGCTTGCGCGTGGGCGCGGCGACTATCGATGTAGGCCTGCTCCAGAACGGGGCGGAGTTCGGGGTTGTGAACGAAATCGAAGCGGTGAGGCGGCGGTGGCTCGGGGGATGCGGGCGCATTTGCAGAGAAGCCTGAACTGTTGCTGCTGTCCATCGCTGAAAGAGTGGCGACGGCTTGGTGGAGGACATCCAGCAAGCGTTGAACGATCTCGGCTGGAGCGGCTCCTTCGACGGCATCGCCGGCCGGTGAGCGCATAAGGAAGGCTTGGCTAAAGGCTCGCGCCAGCCAATGGGCCTTGCTGCCTCCGGACAGTTGATTGATGGTCACGCCGCAGTCTTCCTGCCAGGCGCGAGTGGCGGCGATGGCGGGTGGGGACGAGGGATCAGCGGCTAATGTGTCGCGCAGTTCGCGGCCGCGGCGGATCAGGCCCCGCAGGTGGGACAGGTAGGTATCGATTTGCGCTTGCACACTGAGTTCAATTCCGCTGTCGCTCATTTGGTCGTTGCTCCACTACTGGCCCGGTGTCACAGACGCTTGCCGGCGTGCGACGAGCGTCGCCACTTTTTGGAGTCAGAGAAATCTTGACAGTCCCGAGGCGAGGATGCTAAAGTCCCTCCCGCAAGTGGTTCGATCAGTGGACCAGTATAACGCAGGTTCGCGAGGAGTCACGCTCCTCGTGCGCGGCCCCGTGGGTGGGCCGACAAAAGTTTGCGGAACACAGTGGTTCCGCTAGTGCGCTGTTAACGTAAAACGCGCTGTCCCAGGGAGGTATACCTATGGCTGCATCACCCGATGCTCTGATTCACCCCTCACGCATTCCCAATCGTTGGGTCCAGTTGGTAGCTGGGATCGTTGCGATGATGGCGATTGCGAACCTGCAGTACGCATGGACTTTGTTCACGAAACCGATTCAAGCGCATTTGCATGTTTCGTTGGAAGCGGTGCAGTGGACCATCGTATTATTTGTTGCGCTGGAGACGTGGCTGGTGCCTTTTGAAGGATTTCTGGTCGATCGAATTGGGCCACGATTAATGCTCGGATTCGGAGCATTCTGTGCCGGCCTGGGGTGGATCGGATCCGGGTATGCCGAGAGTTTGAGAAGCCTTTACTTCTGGTACGGACTCGGTGGTGTCGGCGCTGGCGCGGTTTACGGAGGAACTATCGGCAACGCGCTGAAGTGGTTCCCGGACCATCGCGGGTTATGCGTCGGGCTGACCGCCGGAGCATTCGGGATCGGCACGGCGACGACCATTGCTCCGGTTGCCGAAATGATCAAGACCGCGGGATACCAGCACACGTTCATTGTGTGGGGAATCATTCAGGGAGTTGTGGTGTTGGCCGCTTCTCTTTTCCTGGCCCGGCCGCCGGTGGGTTGGACGCCGCCAAACTGGAAAGAGAAAGAGGCGAAGATCAAAGCGAAAGTGCGGACCTCCGCTGTCGACATGACACCGTGGCAGATGCTGCAGCAACCATCCTTTTATGTGATCTACCTGATGATGACGATGCTGGCCTTCGGTGGCATCGTGGTCACCGTGCAACTGAATCCCATGGCTTCCTCGTATCATGTGGACAAGGTCGTCGTGCTGTGGGGCATGACGGCATTGGTGCTGGCGATCACGGTTGATCGCATCTTGAACGGGCTAACGCGTCCTTTCTGGGGATGGGTATCAGACCACATCGGCCGGGAGAATGCGATCTTTGTTTCGTTCATCCTCGAGGCGATGGCGGTCTACGCCCTGCTGCAACTGATCAGCCGTCCAATCTGGTTCGTTGCCCTCTCTGGGTTGTGTTTCTTCGCTTGGGGGAATATCTATTCGCTGTTTCCTTCCATCACTGGCGACCTGTACGGGAACAAGTGGGCGACCACTAATTATGGAATCGTGTATACGGCCAAGGGACTGGCGACAGCATTTGCGGGTCCTGGCGCGGCGTGGCTGTTCGCGAAGACCGGATCGTGGAGCAAGGTTTTCTGGGCAATGATTATCTGTGATGTGATTGCTGCCTTCATGGCTCTGCTGTGGCTGAAGCCACTGGCAAAGCGGATGATCAGAGAATCGGAGCAGACGGGCTCAGATCCTGGGATGGCAACGCCGATAAAGGCACGGGGCGTAGCCTAGCGGAAACCGGCGGCGGCAGTAACGGCTTAGCGGCAGTTTCTTCAAAGACAGGCTCTCTTTTCGAAGAGGGCCTGTTGCGTTCTTGGCAATCGTCTCCCCCATCCAGTGGTCAGAATGCCAACTTCAGTCCGAACTGAATGATTCTGGGCTGAGCCGTTCCGTAGGTGTTGGAGGATGACGCGCCGGCCATTCCGGTAATCGTTCCATAGCCGGAGTCAGATAAGTTACCGTCTGGCCTGCCGAAATTGACATTGTTGAATGCGTTGAAGAACTCGGTTCTGAATTCGAGGGCGAAACGCTCGGTGAGCTTGGCATTTTTAACCATCGCCAAATCGGTGCTGAAATACCTTGGTCCGCGAAGAACATTCTTTCCCGTATTCCCGAAGGTGAGGGGTGCGTTCTGCGCAAATGCATTCGTGTTGAACCATTCCGCTACCTGGGCGGCATGGGAACGACCGCTACCCAGGATAGCCTGCTGAATATTGGGTACATTAAGATCAGCTCGATCCCCTAATATGCCGCTCTCGGAATTGTCTTGACCACTGAAGAGGGAGAACGGAAATCCGCTCTGCCAAAGAGCGGTTCCGGAAACTTCCCATCCATTCAGAATTGCGTCGACTCCTTTGGGCAGGCCGATGTGTGGAACCAGATACGCGCCGTTCATTTTGAAAGTCTTGTTGACATCATCATCCGAAGGGCCGTAATCGAAGTGGCGGCCGCAAGGACAGGTATTGGTTAAATACTGTGATCCGCCTATAGGACCGAAATCATTGAGTTCCCTGGCCCAGGTGAAGTTGCTTAGAAAAGAAAAGCCATGTGTCATGCGCTTTTCGAACGTTATCTGAGCAGCGTTGTAGTTGCTGTCCACTCCGGAATTGATGGAAGCGATGCTTCCGTAATTCGGATAGACGGGATTCCCTTGTATATTGGGGTTCAATTCGAGCAGGCCGTTTTCCTGATCGCCCGTACCGCTAAGATGGTGTCCGTTGTTGCCGACATACGCAATGCGTAACATCCAGTCCTGTTTAAAGCCGTGTTCCATGGTCAGGTTCCAAGCCAGGACCATGGGTAAGCGGAAGTGACGGTCAAAGATCTGACTGAAAGAGATTCCCGAGGTGGGGAAGGTCGCATTCGGGCCTGGGTTGAGAGGACCAAACTGACCGGGAAATGGGTTCCCGGTTTGCGAACTTCCATACGGGTCGGCCAAGGTTACGAAAGGGACAGGAGGGTTGCATGGGTTAGCAGGGGTGCATCCGCTGGTTCCCACGTTAATAATCGGAGCGAACGGCGGAATGCCCACTACATCCTCGAAGGCAACCGAGTTCGGAGCCTGATAGTAATAGCCGGCCCCGCCGCGAAAACTCGTTTTGCCATCTTTTGAATAGGCAAAGCCCAACCGCGGCCCGAAGTTTTTCGGGTTGTTATAAATGGAAGAGGCGGGACATCCGGGATCGTGATGACTTCCGCCGAACAGCATACCCACTGGGGCATTGGGAAAGCGGACGGACTGCGCGCCCGGAACAAAGCAAGCGACTCGCCCTTCGCTATCGGTGTAGGGGAAGAAAGGATCCCAGCGGAGTCCGGCGCTTAAGCGCA
>JBKQKT010000811.1:0-3514 GCA_052147365.1 Candidatus Korobacteraceae bacterium
CTGGCTGCCGACGTTTGTTGCCGCTGCCGGTAATCCGAACATCACCGAAGAGTTGCTGAAAGGCAAAACCATCGGCGACCGGACCTACAAGAACCATCCGGATGGGTCTTCTCACCCAGCCAGCCTTGGGGTTGGTCGATGAAGCGGAACTTGTAATCGTCAATTCGCACCGCGCCGACCGTGCTTTCCCCGAGATAGAAGATCTCATGCCGCACGGATGGGCCTTTGCCGGTGATGGCAGCCATCTGGTTGTAGCCATCCAGATGGTTCTTGTAGGTCCGGTCGCCGATGGTTTTGCCTTTCAGCAACTCTTCGGTGATGTTCGGATTACCGGCAGCGGCAACAAACGTCGGCAGCCAGTCCAGGCCGGAGAAGATGCCGTTCTGCACCGAATCCGCGGGCACGTGACCGGGCCAGCGAAGAATTGCAGGCACGCGGAAGCCGCCTTCCATGACCGTCCCTTTGCACTGCGCGAACGGGGTCTGACCGCCATCGGGCCAGGTAAAGGCTTCGGTACCGTTGTCGGTGGTGAACACGACAATAGTGTTGTCGTCCACACCCATGTCCTTGAGCTTCTGCATGACGGAGCCCACGATGTCGTCAGTTTGCGCCATGCCAGCTTCTTGTATCGACCAGCCATTGTCGGAGTTGCGCAGCGCCTCATACTTCGGGGAAAGGTGCGTGACGATGTGCATGCGGGTAGGATTCAGCCAGAGGAAGAAAGGCTTGTTTTCGCTGTGGGCTTTGTCGATGAACTTGATCGACGCGTCGAGAAATTCGTCGTCCACGGTCTCCATCCGCTTGGGATAGAGCGTGCCGGCATCCTCAATCTTCTGTTTGCCGACTGGGCCCCAGCGGGGCATGTCCGTCGGGTCGTTCGTGCTGGTGGCCCAGCAATGAACCATGTTGCGCGGGCCGACCACATTCAACAGATTCTGCGGATAGTTTGGGTGCGCCGGGTCTTCCATCGCATCCAGGTGATACAAGTAGCCGAGGAATTCATCGAAGCCGTGAACGCAGGGGAGGAACTCATTCCTGTCGCCCAGGTGATTCTTGCAGAACTGACCGGTGGCATAACCCATCGACTTCAAGATCGTGGCCGTGGTCACTGCCTCGGCCGGAATCCCGATTTTGGCGCCGGCCTGCCCAACCGTGGTCATGCCCGTACGGATGGGAAGTTCGCCGGTAATGAAGTTCGCGCGACCCGCCGTGCAACTTGCCTCGGCGTAATAGTCGGTGAACAGCATCCCTTCTTTGGCGAGCTTATCCAGATTCGGCGTACGCCCGGCCATCAAGCCACGGTGATAGGCGCCGATGTTCCACATGCCAATGTCGTCGCCCATGATGACGACGATGTTGGGTGGCTTAGCGTTGGCGGCTTGCGCCAGACTGGCCACGTTACTGCCGGCGATGAAGCTCGAGACCGCCAGAACTCCGAATGCAAATCTTCGAACACTTGCGCCAAAATCCATACTTTTTCCTTTCAAGTAATGCGGGTCAAGGGAAGGTTGTGATGAGTTTGATCCCCACGATCAATCCGCAAATGAGGACCCACCATCGCCCCATACGAAGTGGACCGAACGCTATACTTTTTGCGGGTGCAGGTAAGTCTAACTGGCCACCGGCGTATGCTCAACCCCCACAAAAGTCGTAGCCAGCGGAGTTGCTTCTTTCTACCGGAGCTGGCTCACTTCTCCCAGACGGGCGCACTCCGGTCTGTGATTCGTGTCACCGGAGCCCTTCATCTGGGTTGCAGCAAGAATAGAAAGCGAGGAAGGCGTGCTGCCTTCCCCGCTCCGGTCTCAGTTGTGCGGACTTTAGCAAGTCCGCAATCCTTCGGCTACGTGTGCGCAGCGCCTGCGGCCGAATTAGCCTTGGATAACAAAAACTCCGCCATGGTCGGGAACAGCAAAACCGACACCAGGCCCGCCCCGACCAGGGCAGCCGCAACATCAGTGGTCATACGTCCGGTCCGCACAGCGATGTTGGTGATAGCTATCACCAGTGAGAGCGCCGTTGCCGAGTAAAGCATGAATGGCAAACGCTCGCCTCTTGTCAGGTCCTCGCGATACAGGAACACTGGTGCGCCACGCACGATGAAAAAGAGAATGACAAACACTGGCACCAACAACATGGTTCTCGCGCTATGCAGGAGGGCCCCCAGATCGAACTGGATTCCGCTATTCACGAAGAAGAACGGAACCAGGAAGCCATAGCAGAGTGCATCCAACTTGTGGCGCAGCAAGGCGCCCTTCTCGCCTCGACTCCCCAAACTCACAATCATGCCCGCCGCGAAAGCACCCAGCACGGGTTCGACGCCAATGCTCCCTGATAAAACCACAAACACGGCCAAAATAAACCTCGCAAGCCGTATCGGGAATTGGGAGCTCGACTCCTTGGTGCGGCTCAGCAAGGCAACGAGCTTCGGCGGCTTTGGCCTCAGAGCGACAAACGCCGCCGCCACGGTAATCGCGAGGAACCCCAGCATAAGTGCACCTTCTGTCCCCACTCCGTACTGACTTGTCAGCAACAACGAAACCACGACGATAGGCCCGAACTCGCCCATACAACCGGCGGCGAGAACGAAGCGGCCAAACGCGGTGTCGAGGTGACCGGAATCGCGCAAAATGGGCATCAGTGTTCCAACGCTCGTGGTGGTCAGCGCCAATGCCGCCATGACCGGAGCGTGGATGAAAGGCAATACGTGAAGAACGCCGGCAGCACAAAACCCGAGCGCCAGTGAGATGCCCCAACCTATTGCCCCAAGCGTGAGTGGACGTCCCCGAACGCGGTCGAGATCCAGCTCCATGCCGGCCATGAAAAACAGGGCCGCCAGCCCGAGCGTCCCTCCCAGCCACTGAGCCAGGCGGCCCTCCGCGCTAACCAGTCCGAACCCGTAAGGGCCAGCGACGATTCCAAGCACCATTTCCAGAACTACGACGGGTATGCGAAAACCGATAGGAATCTCCGCCAGCAAGGGCGCGAGGACTGCAATCGCCATCACGACGAGGACGGGATTATGGATCAGGCTTGGCATTGCTGCCACTTCTCGACCAATCTTGATTCAGGTTTGGAAGGTAGAGAGCATGCGGCCAACCAGACCATCACAATTGCACCGAGCGACAACTTGCCTTGAGCCGACATTCAGACCAGCTTTCTTGCAATCTCCTCGTCCAGAATCTCGCGCACGGTCAGTGGCGAGATGACGCGGTGCTCGCGGGGCGGAAGAAGCCGTCGATTACCCTCATGGCATCGCCAGTTTTTCGCCGCAGTAAATCACCCGCGTGTCGATCACAGATGAGTGCTTTCCCGCCTTAGGTGCGCCTTAGGGCGCGGCTCCGGCCTTGGCCATTTATCCGAAGCTTACATGCTCTGCGATTCGAGTGGAAGCCTCAAGTTGGGGAGGCAGGCCCATGCGGGAATTAGCTTGTACGGGTGGAGCGGCGCTTACAGCGTCGCGTTCGCAGCGGCCAACCAGCCAGCCTAAGCCGCTGAGGTCACACGACCTCAGCGG
>JBKQKT010000812.1:0-3183 GCA_052147365.1 Candidatus Korobacteraceae bacterium
GCCTCGGTGCAGGTTCCCACGTCTGAGATGCAATGGAAATCGCTGAAATAGGACTGCACGACCGCGATGTAGGTGCCGCCGCTCATGGCGAAACCATCGCTGGTTTCATCTTGCGCGTTGCCGTGCACCCAGGAGCGGTCCAGAATGATGTGGTCGGCTGTTCCCTGCAGCGAAATCAGGGCTGCGTTGCCCCCGAGTCCGTTGGTGCGAGTAATTTCCAGGCCGATGAAGCGGTAAAAATTCGCTCCAGTGGCGAGTTGAAACGGACCGTTACCCGTGCTGGGCATCTGGACCTTGGCCAACACATTCTGTGGGTTCGGGCAGTTGTAGACGGGACGCCCCTCCATTGAACCCACTCCTGCATAGCAAGGTGTAATGCGCTGCCACTCGCCGGGCAGAGCGCTGTCCGGAGAACTGGTGCGGATGATGATCCAATCGCTGTCAGTACAGTTCTTGGCCGGCAGCGTGAAGTTGCCGGAGAAGGTCGCGCCCGCCTGAAGTTGGATGGTGTCTCCGCAGGAGGCGCTGTTCAAGGCCGATTGCAGATTGCCGCCGGCGTTGACGCTAATGAGCGATCCGGGAGCGGGTGAGTCAGACATGGCGCTGGCCACCGTTGCCACCGGCAGTTGCGCCGGACCATCGTAACTGCTACCGCCAAAGGAAGCGGTCGTAAGCGCAACCGTCGGCACGAGTATCAAAATGCTCAGGCGCTGCGCCAGCGCTCGCGAAAATCTGGAATGACTGTTTAGAAGAGCTACTTCTGTTTCCAACATTGTGAACCTCATCCGTAGAAACGGAAAACGAGTCGATCGTCCTTATGCAGAATCTATCGACATCGAGCTAAGAGTTCCCTGGTGCCAGAAGTTCCATTTCGAGCGAGTTAAATGATGCGATCGTGGCATGTACAGATTCCCGTGCGCTAGTGTCCAGCGGTTTCTTGGCGTGTGAAGTAAATGAAAACAGTGCGGGATAGGCTGTGTGGCATGAGAAAGTGATCTAGTGATTGAGCGTGTGGCGTACATTTTGAGGCCGATAGTGGGGAGAACGAAGATACCCTAGGTAAGCGTTACTGAGGTGGAACGCAAGCCATCGGGGCGGAAAGGTTCTTCTGATAACCGCAAACCATTGGCAACAAAGACGGGTCGGAGTGCCGAAAGTTCAGCGATGTTGCCTAACGTCCGGCAACCCCATGAAGTCGCACACATCGTTCAATTTTGGCCACGGATAGCAGCCGTCCCGCCGACGTACTTTCAATACCCACTCCCCATAGCACTCATCCTATGAGAGAGGATGTCAAGCAGAAACACTTCTCCACTCCTCTCTCCGTGAGGCCTCGATCGGTGCTTGCACCCAGGCCCCTTGTTCTTCGTGGAGAGGATGTTGGTTTTAACACCTGGAGCGCCACAGAGTACGACCGGGATACGGATCGCAGTGGCTGGTCTGCTTGGAGTGGTTTCATGCAGCGGTCCCGACACCATTCGTTGCGAAGCTGAGGATTCGTCACAAACTCGATGGTCACTCATCACAGACTGCTATCTCGGCGTCAATTAGATTACTGATCGAGGCTCTCCCAGTCTCCCCTCCGCAGGATACCCATGATAACTTCGCACAAGATTCGTCTGGTCATCGCGGACCCTCAGGATGTTGTTCTTGCTGGACTCAAGCTTCTCATATCTCGGCAGCGACACCTAGATTGCGTTGGTTGTGCTGTAAGTAGTAGTGACGTTTTGGGTCTCGCCAGCCGTCTGCGCGCCGATGTCATCGTCATGGACATTCCAATGCTGCCGAGTGACGGGTTGGACGCTATGCGCAGATTAGCTAAGCTCACGCCCGAAACGAGGGTGCTGTCATTCAGTATGCGTCCTGCCGCTTCGATGGTGTTAGCTGCTTTGCGGGCGGGAGCCTCTGGCTACGTATCGAAGGCGTCTCCGAGCAAGGTGTTGATTGAGGCTATTTCTGTAGTCGCGAAAGGTAAGCGTTTCATCGATCCGGAGCTTGCCGATCCGATGCTGCAAAGCTTTCTCGATGAACCGAAGATAGGAGCGGAGCCCCCGCTCACGCAACGGGAACGTGAGGTACTGCTTGCGGTTGCCTACGGCTTTACGAACAATTTTATTGGAGCTGACCTCGGGTTGAGTACGAAAACAATTGAAGGGTATCGGTCACGGGCCTGTGAGAAGTTAGCTCTTGTAGACCGTCCGGCCATTGTCAAGTTCGCACTGATGTCAGGTTGGATGAAAGAGCAAGCTGGGTAGGATGGGCAAAGGAAAGGAATGCCACCCTCACGCGGCTGCTACCGCTTCAGCCTTTAGAAAACTGTCAATGCTCTGCGTCAACTGCGAGTCCACCTCGTCCGCAATCAGCATAATGTCCGGTAGAACGCTGCTGAAATCCACGGTGCCTAAGTTCCTCTGCAGAGTCTCGAAAATGCTGACTTGCAGGATGCGCGACTCTCGCACGATCATCGGCGCGGTGTAGCCCAGGCGACGGCGCAGCACTCCGTGGGCGACAGCCGCCGAGGACGATCTTTCACCCCCCTCGATCTCGCGGTCATCTCGCAAACGGGCAATGATGTCCGACAAGAATTCGTGAAGATACAGACATCGATCCTCATCGTCAATAACAACGCAATTCAATTCCTTTCTCATTCGCACCCGTGACATCCAGCGTTCAATCGTGATGCTTGCGTCACGCTCCAGAATAGCGGCGACGCCTTCTCTCGTTGGTTTCAGAGAAGGCTTTCTTCCCAGCGTTTTCTTGCGTATCAGCTCCGCCAGTTGTTCGGCCCCGAAAGGCTTCACCAAAATCTCATCCGCTTGCACAACGATAGCGGCCATCGCTCTCTCCACGTCAGGGGAACCGCTCAGCACCAAGATCAGCGCCTTAGGTTGGGTATGACGCATAGCGGTTACCACCGAGAGGCCATCACCCGGTCCCGGCATTTGCAGATCGGTGAGCAGAACGTCGAAATGCTGCGTGACGATCAACGCCAAAGCCTCGGTGACATTCGCTGCTGTGACCACCTCAAAATGCTCGTTTTCCAAAGCCCCTTGCATCGTCTCGCGTGACAGATCGCTGTCATCGACGAACAAAATCCTCATCGGTTCCATATCACCTCTCCTATGACTAGCCCCACTCGGCGAATCGATCAATCTGCTCCCGGAGCGCATGTACTTCTTGCCG
>JBKQKT010000813.1:0-4057 GCA_052147365.1 Candidatus Korobacteraceae bacterium
GGCTGGCGCCCCGGAGCATAAACGAACCTCGCCTTACGCGGGCCTGAAGGCCCGCACTACCCAGAAAAACTAACCTGGAAGTGGCTAGCCCTTCACCTGCACCTTGAAGAGCGACAGGATACCTGGCTGTTCCCAATTTGGAATAGCTTTACACTTCTTAACTTAACAATTAGGAATTTGCTTGCGGCAACGCATCTCGTCACCATAGCCTGAGTTTTGGCAGGACCCGTCGCGCTCGGCCCTGCTGCCCGGTTGCGTCTGGCCGCAGACAGACGACGACAGCGGCGGCATAAGCGCACCACGCCTCTCAGGAGGGTCGGTGGATGGATCTTTGACAGCTTGAGCAGCTCCAGGGTTGCTGGTTGGTGGGTGGAGCACGCCTTTTCAGGCGTGCATGACTGGTTGCAACTCTTGCATCGCGCTTTAGCGCCTGAGGTAATGTTTTTCGTTACCTCAGCGGCTGAAGCCGGATTCACAGGCAACAGCCAAATGCACCGCTGAAGCGGTGCTCCACCCCAGATACACCAATTCAGGATTTGCTGTAGCGGGAGAAACGGAAAACCCCATGGGTCCCCTTTCGAACGCAGCCGACCCAACAGCCTTTAAGTCCTTACGATTGAATATTTTGCGATAACCTGTTAATTTTCAAATGTTTGCATCGAAATCTCCAATTGATTGAAAATATTGGACTTGAACGTAAACAATTGATGGAGTTGGACTTACGACTGTGGAAATCGCTGTAAGTTATTGAAAACCTCTTGGATATAGGAGAACAGAAGGAGAAAGAGGGGGAGGGGGGTATCCCCACCCGGTTCTTAGGCTGCTACCCCCTGACCTGCACCTTGGAGAACGACAGGATTACCCGGCTGGCCGTGGGCTGGCCGAAGGCTGTGGCTGGATGGAAGGTGGTGAAGATCAGCATGTTCTTCAACTGCGGCAGGATGGCCTGGGCGTCCTCGGGAGCGGAAAGGATGCGGTAGTCCAGGACCCGGCCATCGGGGCCGACGTAGGCTTCCACCACCAGAGAGTCCGAACTGCTGGCACCCAGCGACCACTCGCTGGGAACAAATTTCAACTCCGCCGGAGTGTAGAGCATGGTCGGGACATCGTTGGCCGCGCGCACCTGCCCGGGATAGATCAAGCTGATGAGCAATCCGAAGATGATCATGGTGGTCACCAGCCCAGCCGTGGCCGGCACCATAACCGCGTTGAAGGCGTTGTCCCAATGAACGAGGAACCAATCCCATCGCGAACGTTCGGCGTTGGCGAGCTCCTGCGAAAGAGTCACGCGGAGCCTGAGGGACAATTCCGGAGGCGCCACCTTTCGTCCCAGCGATGCGACCAGTGTCTGAGTCCGCCGGATTGACGCATATTGGGCAGCGCACTCGACGCAGTTTTGCAAATGCTCATCCATTTGAGTCAACTGGCTGCGCGTCACTTCGCCATCCAAATACGACGACATGAATCCCTTCGCAACCGAGCACTTCATGGCATGACCTCAATCTCTTGACCGCCTATTAAGCTGCTCTTGCAGCGTTTTTTCTCGTGCGCGGCCTCCAGGCCGAATGCTTCCAGGTGCCGCTCCAGGCGCTTGCGCAACGCTTCGCGTCCCCGCACCAGACGGGACTTCACCGTTCCCAGCGAAGTCTGCATTACTTCCGCGATCTGCTCGTATGACAGTTCTTCGAGGTCGCGCAGGATCACCGTTGTGCGGTAGGGTTCGGTGAGGGCCTTTAATTCCGTTTCCACGCGGGCCCGCAGCTCTTCGTCAGACGCGTTCTGCAGCGGAGACTTGCTTTCGTCCACCAGCGTGTCCTTGATGCCGAGGCTGGACTGTTCTGCGCCAACCTGCTGCTCGATGGATGTTTCCTGCCCTTTGTGCCTGAACCACCAGCGCCGTTGGTTCGAAGCTTCGTGCACCGCAATGCGGTAGATCCAAGTCTTCAGGCTGGAATCAGCCTTGAAGTTCCTGATGCCGCGAAAAACCTTAATGAACACTTCCTGGGTGGTATCGGCTGCGTCCGAGGGGTCATCGAGGAGCCGGTATACCAAGCTGTATACAGGCTGGTTGTAATGCGCGATGAGCCATTCGAAAGCCTCTTCCGACCCAGCCTTCAATTCGGCCACGATCGCGGCTTCCGCGGTGCGGACTCCCATCGCACTTGCGAGGTCACTCACTACTGTTGCTCCCGCCAAAGATGTGCCTCAATGATAAATAGAACCGGAGCCCGCAACAACTTTCCACGACGACGGCAATGACGCAGCTTTCATCCCTTCCGCGAACCGGCTAGCCGAAGACGCACGGGGGACGGCCAGCAGGGAAAGCGTCCATTCCCATAGACTCCGCAGAGCAGAGAAAGGTTCCCGGTGCCGATCTTTCAGGTTGAAGGGGCCGTCGAGCTTCAGGGATTCGAGGTGGCGTTCAAGATGATGTTGAGAGGCGGAACCTGGGCGGGCTTGGCGTACTGGTTGACTAGAAAGCGCTGCCCGTCCGAAGTAACGTCATACGTGTAGATGTCCGTCGAGGAGACGGGCGCGCGCGCATGCATCTGAAACAAGGGAACCGGAGTGCCGGTAGACAGTCCGCCTTCGGCCCTTACCGTCACGCTCATGAGCTGTTTGGTTGGATTGACATAGAAGATCTCCTTGCCGTCGCCGCGCCAGCGCGGTTCGGTACCTCCGCCCCGCGACACCTGAAGCTTCCCGCCGGTTGCCGGGAACGGCGTGATATACACCTCCCAATCGCCTGATTCGTCAGAGGCATAGGCCAGCCATTTGCCGTCAGGCGAAATTTGTCCACCGTATTGGCTGCCGCTGGCGTTGACTATCGGTGTTACCTTGCCGTCGGCGAGCGACAATATTTGTAATTTGGAGCCGCCGGCGGCAATGAGCCGGGATACGACGATGCCAGTGTCACCGTGCGTCCAGGAGTTAGGTATAGTGTCGCCACGCCCCCGGTCTGGCCCTACGCCGTGCTCCGCCTCCAAGCCGCTTGCGCTCTTAAGCCGAACTATACAACCCGGGGAGGCGGCCGAACGGTAAGCGATCGTCTTGCCATCGTGCGACCATACCGCGTTCGTTTCTTCCGCTGGATCGAAGGTAAAGCGAGTGTAGGCGCGACCCGGCAGATCTCGAATCCAGACATCAACGTTCCTGTCCTTCACGTCGGCAACGTCTGTCGCAACGCGCTGAGCGTCGGGCGAGAGGCTGGGGTTGGCCATGATGCCCATTTCCCCGACTTCGGCTAATTTCTGTCCTCCCCGGTTGTACCAGGTCAGCTGCGATAGAGTTGCGCCAGAGCCCAGGTGATAGACCACTGTGCCGTTGTCTGCCACGGCAAAGGATCCCCAATACGTCGAAGGGTTTCGTCCCACCCGTGCCGCAACAACCTGCGGACGGTCCAACAGCTTCGCCTTGTCCCCATCCATGCGGACCGCGACCAGGGAATGCTTGTCGTCAACGTAATAAAGATGGCCCTGGCCATAGCCGCAACTCGATTGCGCCAGAGTGACGAGGTCTTTCTGCTTGGCAGCGAGCGAGCTCAAGTAGATTCCGGTGTGACGATCGTCTGGGGACTGATTGAAATCACCCGCCCAGAAGATGAAGTGCTCGCCATCCGGCAGAAAAACTGGCCAACGATGTGAGGTCTCATTGTCGGCGCTGAGCTTTTCCGTTAGCAGTGCGGCATCCGTGCCATCGGGATTGACTCTCCACAGCGGACCCGCGACGCTAGGCGCATAAACGATCACGTTCTTTTTTCCCCATGTTCCACCACGAGCGCTTTCCGCTATGGCGATGACCTCTGGCGCGCCGCCCGAGATTGACATCTTCTTCAACTTGCCGTTGGCAAAGAAGGCCACATATTTCGCATCTGGAGACCAGAAAGGATAGGTCGCACCTTCACTTCCATCCAGGTGACGCACCTCGCCAGAACCGACACGCTGCACGTGGACGAGGCTCTCTCCAGTGGTTTCGTCAGGCGCGACATAGGCCAGCATGCTGCCGTCCGGTGACAGCGCCAGAGGTGTGACTTCGCCATCAGTGGCGATGGCAAATT
>JBKQKT010000814.1:0-6705 GCA_052147365.1 Candidatus Korobacteraceae bacterium
TAGGGAGCCGTGGCGAAAGAACCCCCATCTGACGAGACGCGAGCGGACTCCGCTGAGCCGTCGATTCCGCTCTACGTCGGCACTTCCGGCTGGTCGTACCCCATCTGGAAGCCGGAGTTTTATCCCAAAGAGGTTGCGTCCAAGAACTTCCTGAAGTTCTACGCGACGAAGCTTTCTGCGGTTGAGGTGAACTACACCTTTCGCAGCCGGCTGTCGGAGAAGGCAGCGACGGGATGGATGGCTGACGTTGGTCCGAACTTCCGCTTTGCGTTGAAGGCAAACCAGTTCATCACCCACATTCGCCGTCTGAAAAATGTTGAAGAGCCGTTGCAGCGCTTTCTGCCCACGCTCCAACCGCTGGCTACGCAGCTCGGGCCGGTGCTGTTTCAGTTGCCGCCGAACCTGAAGGCAGACGTGCCGCTGTTGCGCGACTTTCTCGCGCTGCTCCCACGAAACTTCAAGGCTGCCTTCGAGTTTCGCCACGACTCCTGGTTCAGCGACGAGGTCTATCAAACCTTGCGGGAGCGGAATGCCGCGCTTTGCGTGGCGCAAACCGAGAAGCTCAACACCCCTGAGGTCCGCACGGCAAACTTCATATACCTCCGCTTTCGTCAGCCCAGCTACACGGCCGAGCAGTTGAAGGAGCTTGCCGATCGCGTTGCGCGGTGCGTCGCAGACGGGCTGGAGACATACGCCTTCTTCAAGCACGAGGAAGATCCGCGCAGCCCGCTGAACGCGGTAGAGCTGCTGGATACGGTGCGGGAGAAGGTGGCGGGCAAGAGTTAGGGTTGTCATCCCGAGCGAGCGGCCCGTTGTTGGCCGCGAGTCGAGGGACCCCTACACGACCAGCACTCTGCCAGAGTAGGGGTCCCTCGACTCCTCGCTGCGCTCGTCGCTCGGGATGACAGCAGATACGAGCCCTGCGACGCCTCATTTCCACGAGAATCGCTGTTGCCAAGTTGGGTTACCCCCTCCGTTTGGTTCTACAATCCTCGGTAGCACAAGCTTTAGACTCATGTGCGTGGAGGCTCCTGTGCCCGGCATTGCTGGCATCGTCGTCATCGTCATCTTCGTCCTCTACATCCTCAACTCGATCAAAATCCTAGCCGAATACGAGCGTGGCGTCATCTTCCGCCTCGGACGGCTGCTGGGAATGCCCAAGGGCCCCGGCATCATCCTCGTCTTTGCCCCGATAGACCGCATCGTGCGGATCTCACTGCGGCAGGAAGCGCTGGAAGTTCCACCGCAGGACATCATCACGCGCGACAACGTCACCCTGAAGGTCAACGCCGTCATTTTTCTGCGGGTCATCGATCCCAACAAGGCCGTGGTTGCGGTTTCGAATTACATGTACCAGACCTCACAGTTTGCGCAGACCACACTTCGTTCGGTGCTCGGCGAGGTCGATCTGGATGAGCTGCTGGCGCGTCGCGAAAAGATCAATCTGCGCCTGCAATCGATCCTCGATCAGCACACCGATCCCTGGGGGGTCAAGGTAACCAACGTCGAAGTGAAGCAGGTTGACCTGCCGGAGACCATGACGCGCGCCATGGCCAAGCAGGCAGAGGCGGAACGCGAGAAGCGCTCGAAGATCATTCACGCCGAGGGCGAGTTTGCGGCGGCGCAACGCCTGATTGATGCGGCGCACCTCCTGGCCAGTGAGCCCACCAGTATTCAGTTGCGGTATCTGCAAACGCTGACCGAAATCGGCGTGGAGAAAAACACCACCATCATCTTCCCCGTGCCGGTGGATCTGCTGGCCGGGCTGGAGAAACTGGTAATGGCGGACACGGCCAAGATTATGGACTCTGAGCCGCCGGCAACGAAGTAATCAGGCGGAGGAGGGAAATGGATTCGGAAGACAGGGAGATAACGTTGGGTTTGGGCCGCATGCTGGGGCTGTTTTTTCTCCTGGTGGCCATTTGCGGCGTGTTCTTGTCGATCGGCTACTCGCTGGGTAAGAGTACCGCGCGCGAGCAGGCCTTGAACGATGAGCCATCGCAGGTGCTGGCGGCGGCTCCGCCAAGTGCGAGCGAAAGCGCAGGCAAGCCCTCGGCGGCGATTGCCCCGAAGGCCGATGCCGTGCAACCGGCGCAGGAACAGGCGACTGCGCCCAACTTGCAGAACAATCTCACTTTCTATAAGGCCGTGCAGCAGAACGGTGCCAGTATGCCGGCGCCTGCCAAGGAGAGCATCTCGGCCGCGCCAGTGCCCACTGAGACGGTTGCGGCCGTGAGCGCACCGAATGCCCCGCCGGTGAAGGAAACTGCCAAGCAGGTCGCTACGCCGCCGGTCAGCAGCACTACTCCCGTAACCGGCCCCGGGACCATCGTGGTGCAAATTGCCGCGATCACCCGGGAGGACGACGCGGTCGCGCTTGCGGGCGCGCTGCGCAAGAAAGATTACAACGTCATCGTGGTAAAGAATTCGGCTATCAATGACAAGTTTTACCACGTGCAGGTGGGCCCGTTCACCACCCTCAAGGACGCGGATGCCATGAAGGCGCGGCTGGTGGCGGAGGGATACAATCCGATTTTGAAGAAGTAGGGCTGGGTCTGTCCGCCCGGTCTTACTTTGTGAGACCTGTGTTCTTACTCTGTGGTACTAGAATCCTACGTTGTGAGGTATCCTAATGAATTGTCATCACGAAGGAACGCGCAAGGAGCCACGCGACGGAGCGCGACTGAGGGATCTGCTTTTTTCTTGAGTGCTTCTCCTGTTGCAGCGAAAAGCATATTCCTCGCGGGCTGAAGCCCGCTCGTAATGACAATTTCTATAAAATGTGGGATTTCAACAGAGCCCCCTCAGAACCCCTCAAGTCCCACGCTGTAGCATAGCTTATCCTGCTTTGGGGTACTAACCTGCTAATTTCTCACGTCGTGGGACATCCCGTGACACCTCACTGTCCAAGGCCTTCGCAGCGCGCTCCGCATATTCCATCGATGTCACAGCGGGCACGCTTGACTCCCCGGTAATGAGCCGGGCCGAGCGCTGATAGGTCAGGTAACTCCAGGCCCACTGGAACATGACCGCAATACGATTGCGGAAGCCGATGAGAAAGAAGATGTGAATGAACAGCCACGAGAGCCAGGCGATGAATCCTGAGATGTGCAGCTTGCCGAACTGCGCCACCGCGGCTGCGCGGCCGATGGTGGCGAGGGATCCTTTGTCCACGTAGTGAAAGTTCTTGCGCTGCTCTTTGGCCATGTCGGCGGCTATCTGGCGCGCCACGTATCGGCCCTGCTGCATGGCAACCGGCGCCACGCCGGGTAGCAGCGTGCCATCGGCGTGCATCAGGCTGGCCAGATCGCCGATGACAAACACCTCGCGGTGTCCCGGAATGGTGAGATCAGCTTCAACCAGCACGCGTCCGGCCCGGTCCACCGGAGCGCCCAACGCGCGGCCCAGGGGTGATGCCGAAACTCCCGCGGCCCACAGTACGACGGAGGCGGGGACGACTTCCTTTCCAATGAGCACCTCGCCTGAGCGGACGTCGGTTACAGCCGCGTTGGCGCGAACCTCGACGCCGAGGTGTTGCAGTTGCTCGACTGCGCTGCGGCGCAGGTCCGGGGGATAGGCGTTCAACACGTCAGGCCCGGCTTCGACCAGCAGAATGCGGGTTTTCGCAGGATCGATGTTGCGGAAGTTCTCGGCCAGCGATTTCCGTGCGATCTCGGCCAGCGTTCCTGCCAGCTCCACGCCCGTGGGGCCGCCGCCAACCACAACGAAGCTTAGCGGCGGATGATGCCCCGTGACCGCGGCTTCGCGCTCCGCCAGCTCGTAGGCCAGCAGAACCCGGCGGCGCATCTCCAACGCATCCTCGACAGTCTTCAGGCCGGGAGCGAGCGGTTCCCAATCGTCGTGTCCAAAGTAGGCGTGGGTGGCGCCGGCGGCGACGACGAGATAGTCGTAGGGCAGCTCGAATCCCCGCACCTTGACGACGCGCTGTGCCAGGTCGAAGCCGAGCACTTCGCCGAGCAGGACCTTTACGTTGGCGCGCTTGGCAAGAATCTCGCGAATGGGCGCAGCGATTTCTGCGGGCGACAGACCGGCAGTCGCGACCTGATAAAGCAATGGCTGAAAGGTGTGGTGGTTCTTGCGGTCAAGCAGCGTGATCTCGACCGGCAGGCGGGCCAGCGATTTGGCAGCCTCCAGACCGCCGAAACCGCCCCCTACAATCACAATGCGCGGACGCGTAGTGTCAGACATAGACGAACATTATGAGATGCGCAAGGCGGGTTTTCGATGGAAAGCCTATTCGCAACACAGAAACAGAGGAAATGAAAATCGTATTCACCACGGAGGACACGGAGTGCACGGAGAAAAGCAAAATCAAAAGAAAAAGAAATTCTCCGTGTGCTCTGTGCACTCCGTGGTGAGCAGGTTCTTGCTAGCGTATGAAGTATCCGGACACCCGCCACTTGCCGTCCTTATCGAGCATGGGCGTGACGGTCTCGATCGCGTCCTTCTTGTTGGCGAAGCTGGTGTCGTAGCGAATGACGACGTATTCGCCGTCGGGCGCCCCGGGAAGCGTCGTCTTGTACTGCGCCGACTTCAGCTTTCGGGAGAGGAGCGCTCCCAGCGGGCCGCGGGCGGCCTGGATTTGCTGCTCCCACTCTTTTTCGGTCACGTGGCTCTTGACCGACGATGAGGCCTCAATCCAGCTTTGAGAGTAGTCGCCGGAGTCCACGAATCGGAGCCAGGCCTCGGCGGAGGCTTCGGCAGCTTTGGTCTTGTCGGCCGTGTCCTGGGCGACACCCAGCGTGGTGAACATCACGGCGATGAGAACGACGAAAACGATGCGGAGTTTCATAGATTCTCCTGAGCTGCTAATTATTCCATGTTTCATGAGTTGCGGTGTAAAACGTGCTGAGCGACAGCGAGTGCCGCCGGCTTGATTGAAGGATCACTCCGGACGCGGCGCTGAAACGCCGCTCTACCCCTGCTCAGACCGCCGTTTAACGTATGTTAGATTAGTGATTGTGGGCCCGTAGCTCAGTTGGTAGAGCAACGCACTTTTAATGCGTGGGTCGCAGGTTCGATTCCTGCCGGGCTCACCATGCCGAAATCGGCCCTCTGCCGCACGTAACACATCTCTTTCAACCTAAACGGCAGTCCCAATAACCCTCCTGACTTTCACGCGCGCCAGAAGGTGTGCTCGACCGGGCTGTGTAACCTTAGGAGTGCTTCAACGGTGAGTTCAGCGGAGAGTAATCGCCGTGTGTGGGTCGTGATAGCCGCCAGCTTCGTGCTGGGGATGGCGGTGGCGCTGGCCGTTTACTTGCTGTGGATGTCACGTGCCGCGAACCTCTCCGCAGCAGTCTTGGTAGTTTGCCCGCCGTTCATTTTGTCGTACGCGATCGCCGCCGCGCCGGATTCAGCCTTTGCGGTGGTGCTGGGAGTGGGAACCATCATCTTCGCCAACGGATGCCTGTATGCAGGCGTGGCCGCGGGGATTTATGCGGCGGTTACGATGGTCAAGAGCAGGGGTTAGGGATTAGGGGCTAGGGGTTAGTTGATTGCTGATGCCTTTTCTTGCGATTGAGTTTCTGTCTCGTCGCTCAGCGATGATCAGTTAAGACCAAGCGCACTAGCTCCTAACCCCTAGTCCCTGACACCTAGCCCCTAAGCCGGCTGCTGCTGGGTCATGCAGTGCAGCGCGCCCAGTCCCCAGATGAAGTCGCGGCAATAGATGCCGACAATCTGGCGGCCGGGGAAGAGCGTGGCGAGCGTGTTGAGGGCGACGCGATCGTTGGGGTCGCTGAAAACGGGGACTAGCACGAGCTTGTTGGCGATGTAGAAATTGGCGTAGCTGGCAGGCAGCCGTTGTCCTTCAAAGTCAACCGGGGCCGGCATGGGCAGCTTCACCACGCGCAGGCGCTGGCCTGATTGGTCGGTGCTGCGAGTGAGGCGACGGAAGTTGTCGCGCAGCGGCTCGTGGTTGGCATCGCTGCGGTCGGGTTCGAAGGCGGTGACCACGGTGTGCGGCGCGACGAAGCGGGTGATGTCATCCACGTGGCCGTGCGTGTCGTCGCCGGCGATGCCGCGTTCCAGCCAGATGACCTTCTTCACCCCGAGGTAATCGGCGAAGGCCTGTTCGAGCTGCTCGCGGCTCATGCCCGGATTGCGCTGCTGCACGTCGCTCAGCAGGCACTCCTCGGTACTGATGAGCGTGCCGCGGCCGTTGACGTCGATGCTGCCACCTTCGAGCACGATGCGCCGCAGCTTACGGTTGACGATTGCGGTAGGCTGCCACACCGGCGTCTGCAACTGTTGGGCAATTGCGGTTGCGACGTTTGCGTCAAGCTTCCAATCGTTGTACTTGGCCCACGCGTTGAAACGCCACGCCGTGGCTGCCACGGCAGGGTAGCGGCCGCGGGAACGTGCCTTGCGGCGAACGAAGAGGGGAGCGTAGTCGCGCGTCCAGACGCGATTGGTACGCACGGAAAAAAACTTGACATTGGCTGCCGTGCTTCCCGGCGCGGCAGCTTTCTGCGGCAGCACCTGGGCCCGGACCAGCAGCGCACGCGCTCTGGCCTCAGCAGCTTCGTTTTCCACCAGAACATTGACGGGCTCAACGCGCGCCAGATGGCGAATGATTTCCGCGTAGATCCAGGGGATGGCCTCGAACTTTCCCGGCCAGTCGGAGCGATTGTGCGGCCACGCAATCCACGTGGCCGCGTGCGGCTCCCATTCGGCGGGCAT
>JBKQKT010000815.1:0-5172 GCA_052147365.1 Candidatus Korobacteraceae bacterium
CAGGCTGCGGGCTTGATCGGAAGATGGACGTAAGTTCGATCGGAAGAGCAACTATGCAAATCGGGGTTTATGGATCCGGCTACCTCGCCACAGTCACATCCGCCTGTCTCGCTGATTTTGGCACACCGGTTTGCTGCTGTCATGCTGACAGCTCACACCTGATCGATGTGGCCAAGGGCAACATATCGTTCTTCGAAAAAAATCTGCAGGAAGTGATTCGGCGCAATGTGCGCTCGGGGCGGCTGGTGTATTCCTGCGACCCGGAGGAATTGGCGCGCAAGGCGCAGGTGATTTTTCTGGCGGAAGATTCGTCCGAGGGACTGGAAGAACTGACGCTCCGGCTGGCGCGGGCGGGCGGGCGATTTCAGGTGCTGTCGATCATCACGCCGGTGCGAGTGGGTACGACGAGGCGGCTGGAAAAAGCGCTGGCTGAAAATGGGTTGAAGAGTCTGCTGGTTTGCCAGCCGATGTTTTTCACCAACGGCTGCGCGGTGGAAGACTTCAACTGGCCCGACCGCATCATTCTGGGAACCCCTTCGAGCGAAGCCGTGTCAACGGTGAAACAGATTTTTCATCCCCTGGTGATGCGAGGGGTTCCGGTGCTGGTAACGAACTACGAGACGGCGGAGCTGGCGCGCGAAGCAACGACTGCGTTCGTGGCCACGAAGATCTCGTTCATCAACGAAATTGCGGGGCTGTGCGAACACGTGAATGCGGACGCCGTCAGCCTCTCGCTGGCGCTTGGCCTGGACAAGAAGATTGCGCCGCGTTGCCTCCAGCCGGGCGCGGGCATGGGTGGGATCTTCGCTGAAAGCGATATGGAATCGATTACCGGCCTGGCACGGGAGAATAAGGTCGATTTGAAAGTGTTGAGTGCGGCGCGCGAGGTGAATCTGCAACTCGCGGACCGGCTTATGGGGAAAGTGGCGGCGGCGCTCGAAACGGTGCGTAATAAGGATGTGGGCATTCTGGGACTGGCGTTCAAGCCCAATACCAATTCCGTAGCGGGGTCGGCCTCGCTGCAACTGGCGCAGAACCTGCTGGCGGGTGGAGCGCGCGTACGGGCCTATGATCCGGTTGCGATCCCCGATGCGCGGCTGCAATTGAATGGAACGGTGAAATACTGCGAATCCGCTTACGGCGTGGCGGAGGGAGTGGATGCGCTGATCGTTGCGACTGGTTGGCCGGAGTTCCGAACGCTGGATTTTACGAAGATTCGCCATCTGGTAAGACGGCCGATTATCATCGACACCAAGAACCTGCTGGACTCGTCGCGCCTGCGCGCCATGGGATTCCAGTACCTGGGCGTTGGGCGTCCCTGAACCGGTCGACGCGAGCCGCAATCGCACCGCAATTGATATAATCAGTGTCTGCGGTGGGAATAGCTCAACTGGTAGAGCATCGGACTGTGGCTCCGACGGTTGCGGGTTCAATTCCCGTTTCCCACCCCAATCCTTCCTGCTTCGTGCGGTGTTGGCGCTTGCGCCAGCTGCGAGATAAGATCCAAAACAAATTGAAGCGGCGACGATTCGCTGCGACGGCGGCAACTGCCTGCCGTTTCAGGGAACGAAGCCGACTCGTCCATTGGCGGTGGTAATGTTGGCTGGTTACTGCAAGTTACCAGTCTATGTTACTGGTGTTGTCAGTTGCTACGAGTAACAAGTCCGTGGCGCGAGACATATCTGCAAAGTATTTCACTTCCTATTTAGCACCCTTTCCAAGTGCTTACGGCTCCAGCGATAAAACACAACGCTCTCTGGTCATTTTCTTGCACTTCTAACGAATGCCATCATCGCCAGGAAAAACGTGGCGAAAACTAGAGTAACGAAATCAAAAGTTGTAGGAGGTTCCAAGTGCAACGTAGGCGCTTCGTCTTATCGGTGGTCATCGCGTTGTTTTTATCGACGCTAACCTGGGCGGATTCTACCCCAGTCAATATGACTTTGCTTTATGTGGGGGGCAATAACTCTGGTGGTTATTACACCTATCCGTACTATTTTTCGGTCAACGGAGGGAAGGCGACTCCGATGATGTGTGATTCGTTCGCCAACCACGTTTCCATAGGGGAAAGCTGGAGCGCGAATGTGACCGGGTTGCTTTCCGGCAAAGGCTTGTTTGGAGCGCAATATCTCGACTACAAGGCGGCTGGCCTGATTTTCATGGGCGTGACAAGCGGGCAGATCAGCGCGAACACGGGCAACTGGGCGGTGTGGAACCTTTTCGATCCGGGCGTGAGCACGGACCCGGCGGTACTGGCTCTGGAGCAGAGCGAGCTTGCGTCAGCGAAACATGCGTCGGCGAGCACATTCAGAGGCCTGGTCTTGTACACTCCGGTGGGCGCAAAGCCGGGCCAGGGGCCGCAGGAATACATTGGTTACGGACACGGTCTGTCGACTCCTGAACCGGGTACGATGATGATGCTGGGAACGGGGCTTCTGGGGATCGGCGGCATGTTCCGCCGCAAGCTGGCGCGCGCCTAGCGGTGAAGAAAGCTGGTACGGAATAAGGCGCGACCCTTGGGTCGCGCTTTTTCTTGCCCGATTGCTTAGACTACCGCTTCTTTTTCTTTAGCGGCGTAATGGGATTCCACGTAGTCGTCGAGAATCTTGATGAACTCGGCGACTATCTTGTCGCCTTTCAGGGTGGTGAAGAGGCGGCCGTCCACATAGACGGGGGCTTTCGGTTCTTCGGCGGTTCCGGGGAGCGAGATTCCGAGACTGGCGTGCTTGGATTCTCCGGGGCCGTTGACAACGCAGCCCATGACGGCGACTTTCATTTCTTCCACGCCGGTGTGAGTTTCTTTCCAGACGGGCATCTGCCCGCGCAGGTAGGTCTGTATCTGTTCGGCCATTTCCTGGAAGAAAGTACTGGTGGTGCGTCCGCAGCCGGGGCAGGCGGTGACTTGCGGGGTGAAGCTGCGAATGCCGAGCGATTGCAGAATCTGCTGGGCGACGCGGACTTCCTCGGTGCGATCGCCGCCGGGAGCAGGGGTGAGGGAGACGCGGATGGTGTCGCCGATGCCTTCCTGAAGCAGGACGGCCATGGCGGCGCTGGAGGCGACGATACCTTTGGCTCCCATGCCGGCTTCGGTGAGCCCGAGATGCAGGGGGTACGCACAGCGACTGGCAAGGATGCGGTAGACATCGATCAGATCCTGCACGCCGCTGACTTTGGCGCTGAGGATAATCTGGTTCGGACGCAGGCCGTGCTGCTCGGCGAGTTTCGCGGAGCTCAGGGCACTCACGACGATGGCTTCCATGGTGACCTCGCGGGCGTCTTTCGGCTCAGGCAAACGCGAGTTTTCGTCCATCATTCTGGTCAGAAGTGCTTGATCCAGAGATCCCCAGTTGACGCCTATGCGGACGGGCTTCTGGTGCTTGGCGGCCATTTCGACCATGGTGCGGAAGTTATCGTCGCCTTTGCGTCCGATGCTGGCGTTGCCGGGATTGATGCGGTACTTGGCGAGACCCTCGGCGCATCCGGGATACTTGGTCAAGAGGAGATGGCCGTTGTAATGGAAATCGCCGACAATGGGTGTGCGCAGGCCTTGTTTGGCGAGTCCTTCGACGATGTGCGGGATGGCTTTGGCGGCGTCGTCGTTATTGACGGTTACGCGGACTACCTCGCTGCCGGCCCTGGCGAGGGCGGCTACCTGCTTGATGGTGCCGGGAATGTCGGCGGTATCGGTATTGGTCATGGACTGCACCATGACCGGTGCATCGCTGCCTACGCGGACTCCGGCGATCGAGGCGGTGAGGGTTTTTCTACGCTGAATTTGGGCCATGTTTGAGCTCTATTTTACCATGCAGGGTCAGCCGGGACCTTTCAGTTCCTCTGCCAGAAATGGGATGAAGCGGACTCGACAGCCTGACTTTGGGCCAACTTGCAGCGCTCCTCCTGTCTCAATTTGATCATGCCGATCAGCTGGTTCGCTTCGGCTTCATCGGCGCCGTCTCCGAAGAAGACGGTTCTGGAACCGTAGTCAAACGCAATGCCGCTTGGCCTCTCGGTTTTGCCTGAGCTCGTGTCCGGCTGATACCGCAGGTTATGGATTGCCTGGAGTGAGTACTGCTTGGTGGAGAGTCCCAGCCCAAAAATCTCTCTTCGAATCTCAGCCGTCCCATTGGTCGTTTGAAATATGTCGCGGCCTCCCAGCATGCGGCACAGCCAGAATGCGGCCAGGACTTCCCCGAGGGCCCAGCCGCACATCCAGAAACCTTTGGACGAGTCCAACCGACTTGGCGTCTGTGACCCGTTCCCGGCCTTATATGGAGTGCGAAAATGTCCGACTTTCGGCGTGAGAAAAGACGGATTGGATTCCCCTTTGCCAAGCAACTGCCGTGCGGTGGCGATCCCTCCCTCCGTCCAAACGCACAACCAAAACGAAATCAACAACATTGCGATCGTATTCCTGGCCGCAGGAATGGAAATGCGCAGGGCGCCATCCTGCTGCGAGACCGTGGAACGCATGGGATAGGGCGAGATAGCAGGCGTCATCATTTTTGAGCCACCGTTTTCGAGGAGAGCGGCGCCTCCAAATGTGTTTACATCACAAGTCCGTATCCAGCGCAATTAGAGTTTGCCAGGAACCGACTCTAAGGTAAGGGTGGCACGTTCCAGTTAACGCGGCAGCCGATAAGGTAGGACGGGTTTCCTGTGGATCGGTGTGCCGGAAGTTCGCTCGGCTGGGCGGCCGAGGGGGCTTTGCTTGCGAGAGAGTAGGGGCGCATGCACGCGGATAAGAGTGTCCGCGCCACACGAGCCTACGGCATTCTGGTCAGGCCGGGCAATGTCGTGACCAGATGGGTATAGATGACCATTCCTGCGAAGAGGACGAGAAAGACGAAGGCGGCCTGGTAGATGCGTTCCTTGATGGGCAGGCTGATTTCTTTCTGCATCAGGCTTTCGATGAAGAGGAGCAGGATAACGCCGCCATCGAGGATGGGAATGGGGAGCAGGTTCATGATGCCGAGGTTGAGGCTGATGGCGGCGGTGATGAGGAGGAGCGGGGTCCAGCCTTCCTCGCGGGCCGCCGCGCCGACGGCGCTGCCCATTCCGATAGGACCATCGACCTGACGCATAGAAACTTTGCGCTGCACCATCTTTCCCAGCAGTTCGAGAATGAGGAACGAGCAATTCTTGTTATCCGACAGCGAACGCCCCAGAGCCTCC
>JBKQKT010000816.1:0-13719 GCA_052147365.1 Candidatus Korobacteraceae bacterium
CCGACATCCTGCACAAGCGGGTGGTGGATGAGGTCATTTTTGCGGTCAACATGCAGGAACTGGCGCAGCTTGAGCACGTCATACAGCACTGCGCCGACGTTGGCATGAAAACGCGCGTGCAACTCGAGTTCCTGCCAGCCGCGTACTCGCGAGTTTATCTGGAGAATTTCCGGGACGTGCAATTGCTCAGCCTCTCCAGCGCTCCTGACAGCGAACTGCGGTTGTTCTTCAAGCGGGTCTTCGATGTAGTGGTAGCCGGCGCTTCCTTGCTGGTGCTGTCGCCGCTGTTGGCATGTATCGCCGCCGTCATCAAGATCACGTCGCCGGGGCCGGTGCTGTTTCAGCAGATCCGCTGCGGGCTCGGCGGGCGACGCTTCACCCTGTACAAGTTCCGCTCCATGATCAACAACGCAGAGCAATTGCGCGCCGAGCTTCATCAGCTGAACGAGCTTGATGGTCCGGTGTTTAAGATCAGCGACGATCCGCGCATTACTCCCGTGGGGCGCTGGCTGCGGCGCTTCAGCCTCGACGAGCTGCCGCAGTTGTGGAACATCGTGCGCGGCGACATGTCGTTCGTCGGGCCGCGTCCGGCCGTTCCCGAAGAGGTTGACCAGTACGAAGACTGGCAGAAGCGGCGGCTGCGCATGCGTCCCGGCCTGACCTGCACCTGGGTGTTGGAAGGGCGCAACCATCTGGAATTCAACCGCTGGATGGAGCTCGATCTCAAGTACATTGACAACTGGTCACTGTGGCTCGACACCAAGATCTTCCTGCGCACCATTCCCATCGTTCTTTCCGGCCGCGGTGCATACTAGGGCTGAAGTCGCAAGGTTGCGGATGGCATCTAGGTTACGTCCGCGGGCGTTCCTGCCTCGGAGTGTGTAACGGGCTGTTCACAGCAACTAACGGCATTTCGGCATTTGGAGGAGTTTCAACGCTTTGGACGAAAATGATGCGGTCTCAGTCTATGCAGAAGAAATAATTTCCAAGATTCCACCATTATCCGAAGAGGAGGAATCTGACCTCCGGCGGCACGTTAAGAGTGCGGACAAAACGGAGTCGGAGCTTGCGAAAAGGCGCTTGATCGAAAGCAAGCTCCATCTGGTTTTGAGTATTGTTGAACGCTACTCGGCCAGCGGTGTGTCCATGCTGGATCTGATTCAAGAAGGCAATCTCGGTCTCCTGAAAGCTGTCGACACATTCGCGGAGAGTTCCGAGAACAACTTTACGGTACATGCCGCTGCCTTAATTGAAAGCGCCATTGTGAGCGCAATAACTCAAGCCGACTCGTCCTAATCGCTCGTAACCGCAGGTTTCCGGCGAACTAAACACAACTTGCGTGAAATCGCCATTACGCAAGTGACCCGCTGCCTTCACTCCGGAGGATTGCTTGTGTAACCGCCTGATTGCGACAGTTATCATGGTTCAGTCATGAACCACGGTCTTTGTGAATCAGATGGGGCAGAACATGGCTCGATATGCGCTTTGTTCTTACTAGCGATCCTCAGTGCGACAGGATGTTCATCACATCATGTCAGAATTAATTCCAGTAAGCTGCGGGAAACCCCTGCGCCCCGAACGATTCAGATTTTTGCAAGCTCATCAATCGGTGGTCGTCCGATGGGTGACGACTCTACCCTTCACGACCGAGTTGCAAAGGCGTTTCGACAGCAATTTCCGGGCATCCGATCAGACGAATCCCAACCGGATATGGTGGTGTATCTCACAATCGTTGATTATGTGCCCGGCTGCTTACCGAACTGCAAGAAATTTAAGACTTATCGTAACTGGTCGTGTGAGGTGGAGATTTTCGCGGTAGAGTCCGAGTCCAAGACTGAGACGTTCGTCTTCAACCTAGATGGCTCTTCCTACAACCCATTTCATGATCCGGCCGCGAATTGTGCATCGCAGTTGAGAAAGACCCTTCGGAGTTTGAATTCGTTTCCCGACTCCTGATTCAAGGACGGACGAAGCGGAACTTGAATTGGGTCAATCGCCGAAAAATCGCCATTTCGTAAGCAACTCGCCTAAACTGAGGCTTGTGCGACCGAGCGCGCTGGCTCAATGGTCTCCATCACAATCGTAACCTGGAACTCGGAGCGATACCTGAGCGAGTGCTTCGCTTCGCTGCGCCAGCAGGACTACCCTGAGCTCGAAGTGACCATCGTGGACAACGCTTCCACCGACGGCACCCGGGCGCTGCTGCGTAACGTGGCGTCGAGCTGGCGGGTGATTTACAACGACTCCAACGTTGGATTCGCGGTCGGCCAGAACCAGGCAATACGCGCGTCAACCGGCGAGTGGGCCCTGTGTCTGAATCCCGATGTCATATTGAGCCCGGACTTTATTACGCAAGTCGTGAAGGCGGGAGAAGCTCATCCGGAGGCCGGATCCCTCTGCGGGAAGCTGTTGCGATTGAATCCAGGCAGTCCCTCTTTGTTTCAGGGCACGACTTCAGTCGTGCAGAATGGACTACTAAAGGGTGAGGGCTTTAGCCCCTGCGCAGAGCCGGCACAGGGGCTAAAGCCCACGTCTTCGACGGCGAATGCGGCACGGCTGAAGCCGTGCCCTGACACAAAGCCAACGAGTGATACAGATCGTAGCGTCGGAGCCCACGCAGGCCAGATTCACTCTTCTCCGATGCAGACACGATTTGCGAATTTTCGCAGGACGAACATCATCGATTCCACGGGGATTTATTTCACCCGCAACATGCGTCATCTCGACCGTGGCGCAGAGGAGACGGACCACGGCCAGTACGACCGCGTGCAGTATGTGTTTGGGGCAAGCGGCGCGGCCGCGATGTTCCGTCGCGACTTTATCGAAGCGCTTACGGTGGAGGCGCAGTTCTTTGACGAAGAGTTCTTCGCTTTCCGCGAGGACGGCGACCTGGCCTGGCGCGCGCAGCTCATGGGCTGGAAGTGTCTGTACACGCCGGCGGCGGTCGCATGGCATGTGCGGCGCGTGACGCCCGAGCGGCGCGCGGACCTGCCGCTGGTCATCAACTGGCATTCGGTGAAAAACCGGTTTCTCATGCGCGGCAAGAATGCGTCGGGATGGCTTTGCTGGCGGCTGTTCTTTCCCGTCGCGTGGCGCGATCTGATGACGCTTGGCTATGCGCTGCTGCGCGACTGGCGAATGATTTCGGCCGTGGTTTACCCTTTCCGGGCCTTCGGTAGCATTCGCCGCAAGCGGGCGATTGTTCAGTCTCGCCGCAAAGTTTCCGACCGCGATTTGCTATGGTGGTTCTGCAATCGCCCGAGAGCAGTGGATGTGAAAAGCAGTCGTCAGTAGCCGGTTGTCGTTGCCGGTGGTCAGTAGCACCGAGGAGCGAGTCCCGCTTTGCGGGACGGAAGAAGATAGCCCACCGCTTTAGCGGTGGGTAGCGATGTTGAAAGGGCTTCGAGTGCCCCGGGCACGGCACAACAAGTCAAAATGGACGGGCACTGTGCCTTCCACAAACAGCGAAGGACGAGACTCGGCTGAGAGCTGACGGCTGAGGGCTGACAGCTCTCCGGAGCGAATCGCGAAGAGCGAAGAGCGCCCATGAACATCGCCATCGTCGGAACGCGCGGCATTCCCAATCGCTATGGCGGCTTCGAGCGCTTCGCCGAGCAAATCAGCTCGCGCCTGGCCGATCGCGGACATCGCGTCACCGTCTATTGCCGCAAGGCATTCACGCGGCCGGACGACGTTTACGATCGCCGGATTCGCCGCGTCATTGTTCCCAGCCTGCACCAGAAGCATCTCGACACCTGGGTTAGCACCAAGCTCGCCGCATTGCATGTGGCTTTCAGCGACAACGACGTCGTGCTGCTGTGCAATGTGGCCAACAGCCCGTTCGCGTTCATCCCGCGTCTGCACGGCAAGCCAGTGGTGCTCAACGTCGACGGCCTCGACCGCAAGCGCGAAAAGTGGAAGGGCCTGGGCGCGCAGGTGCTGCATTTCTGCGAATGGATGTCGTCGTTCAGTTCCAACCAGCTCGTGACCGACGCCAAGGCCATTCACGACTATTACCTCGAAAAGTACGGTAGCGAGTCCGTCGTGATTAGCTACGGCTCGGAGGCGCCAGAGAGCGACTCCAGCTCTGAAGGGTCCGCGAGCGATTACAGCTTCGACGGCTTCAATCTTGAAGACGGCCGCTACGTGCTTTATGTTAGCCGCCTCGAGCCGGAGAACAATCCTGACCTGGTGCTGCGCGCCTGGCGCAAAGTGCGCAGCGACTGGCCGCTGGTCGTAGTAGGCGACAATCCCTACAAGCCGAAGTACCTCGAGCAACTTAAGTCGCTGGGCGACCAGCGGGTGCGCTTTCTGGGCGCGATTTACGATGACGGCTACTGGGCGCTGCAAAAGCACGCAGGTATTTTCGTTTTTGCGTGCGAGATCGGCGGGGTGCATCCCGCGCTCATCGAAGCGATGGCCGCCGGCAATGCCGTGCTGTATCTCGATACTCCGGAGAACGCAGAGACCGCAGGCGATGCCGCAATGCCGTACGAAAAATCAGCCGCGCACCTGGCTGGGAAACTGCAGTCTTTGCTGGACGATCCCTCCGCCCGCCACCAACTTGCCCAGCGCGCCAAGCAGCGCGCCGATGCGCTGTACCGCTGGGACGTAATCGCTGAAAAGTACGAAGCCCTCTTCCAGCGGCTGGTAAACAAGTAGCGAACCATGACTGGTGGGGGGTGCTTATGGCGGAGCACGTACGGTCGCTCGTAGCCAGACTTGAATTTCACTTGCGTTACTCTGTGCTTTGAGGTGGCGATCGAACCCGGCTTCACTCCCTACAATTCAGCTAAGTCATTTTGATACAGGAATTTACCGATAACTCATTTGATTGCAATGTTTTAGCGGCAAGATTTATTTTCGGCTGTTTGTTTTCAGTATTTTACGGGGATGTTTGGAGGGGGGTCTTCGGCCCGGAATGCGATGAGCTCGCAGGAATGCATCATCCATTCGAGGTGAAGTCAATTGGCGCCGGCAAAGCCTGCAGTGGAGGTCTGAATTGCGATTAGCGGAAGCCGAGCCCGTCGCCGAACTCTTCGCCTTGCCGTGCTAGAATGCCCAGAGAAAGACTCGCGGGAGAAGGTCTGTCTTGATCGAGATAGCGCCGTCCATATTGTCGGCCGATTTCGCCCGCCTGGCCGAAGATGCCAATGCAGCGGTGCGCGGCGGCGCGACCCTCCTACACGTTGACGTGATGGATGGCCATTTTGTGCCCAACATCACGATCGGCCCGCCCGTGGTCGCTTCCCTGCGCAAAGCGGTGGATGTTCCTCTGGACTGCCACCTGATGATCGAGAATCCGGATGAGTACATCCCCGCTTTTGTCGATGCCGGGGCGAACTGGATTTCCGTCCATCAGGAGGTTTGCAGGCACCTGAATCGCAGCCTGGAGCTGATCAGTAGCCACGGCGCTAAGGCTGGAGTGGTCATCAACCCAGCCACTACGGTGCAAACCCTCGGCGAGGTGTTGGATATTGTGGATTACGTGCTGATTATGTCCGTCAACCCGGGTTTTGGCGGACAGAAGTTCATTCCCGGTGCGTTGGAAAAGGTCCGCAAGCTGGCCACCATGCGTGCTGCTAAAGGAGTCGACTTCCGCATAGAGATAGATGGTGGTATCGACCTGGAGACCATTGGCGCGGCGGCACGAGCGGGCGTGGAGATTTTTGTTGCCGGCAGTCACGTCTTCGGTCACGGCGATCCGGGACGCAATGTAGCTGCACTACTGAAAGCCGCCCAGGAAGCTACGCTGGTACGCGTTTAAGCTCGGCCTCGCTCAGGGTAAAATACAGGAATCATAGAGGTGGTTTAGATGTTTCGTTGTGCAGTCATAACAGCTTTGGCAGTCGTGTTGATGTCGGTGGGCTTGGTAGCCCAAACCACTACCAACACCCAAAGCCAGAACCCTCCGACCCAGAACACCGACAACACACAGATCCAGAGTCTGGACGGTGCATTAACGCCGGCTGCGGGTGGCTCTGCCCCGCAAAACACCAGCGGCAATGCGGCCCCGGCCGCAAGCGGTACTTCCGCGCAGAGCGCGGGCAGTAACCAAGGCCAGACCGCTCCCGCCAATCAGGCACAGAACGCGAACACGAAGCAAAGCAGCAAAAAGGCGACCAAAGCCAGCAAGAAGAACAGCAAGAAGGCGCAGAACCCAATTGCCGATGTCGATTCCAAGCAGCCGGACAAGGTGCTGTTCGACCGCGCGATGGATGCGATGAAGCACAACAAGTATGATGTCGCCCGGCTGAGCCTGCAGACGCTGATTAACACTTATCCCGATTCGGAGTATGTGGCACGAGCCAAGCTGGCGATTGGCGACTCCTGGTACCAGGAAGGCGGCACAGCCGCCATGGCGCAAGCCGAGAGCGAATACAAGGACTTCATCACCTTCTTCCCCAATATGCCAGAGGCGTCGGAAGCGCAAATGAAGATCGCCAACATCCACTACAGGGAGATGGAGAAGGCGGACCGCGATCCAACCCATGCCAAGCGCGCCGAAGAAGAATATCGACAGCTCATCATGCAGTTTCCCGACAGCCCGCTGGTGCCGCAGGCCAAGGTTCGACTGCTGGAGGTGCAGGAGGTGCTGGCTCAACGGGAGTACATGATCGGGCATTTTTACTACCTGCGCGAGAGCTATCCTGCGGCCATCGCCCGCCTGAAATCGGTGGCTGACACCTATCCGCTGTACAGCGGAGCCGATCAGGCGCTTTTCGAGTTGGGCGCCGCCTACGAGAAAGAGGCCGACCTCATCCGCAAGTTCAAATTGCTCGAAACGGTTAAGGGGCAATTGATTAAGCAGTACACCGACGGAGCGGTAGCGGCCTACAACCGCATCCTTACTCGGTATCCCCTGGAGGAGCGCGCGGGCGACGCCAGGAAGCGGCTGGAGGCCCTGAAACAGCCCATACCGAAGGCGACGCCGGAAGCCATCGCTCAGGATAAAGCCGAGATTGCCAGCCGTGGATCGGCGGGCAAGGTCGACAAGGTGATGGAGAACTTCCGCAGGGCTCCAAACGTCACCGAAGCCACCAAGGTGGGCGAGCCCACGCTGGTTGATCCCAAGCAAGTCAGTGCGCCCGATATGGTGAGGGCTGCCACCAACAGCGTTATGGGCAGCCTGAATAACCTCAACGGCTCCCATCAGGTGACTGTGGAAGCTGTGGGTGGTGGCGCGCCACCTCCAGCCAATGCATTGGTTCCACGATCAGACGCGGCGGCGGGAGCACCTGTCGCTCCGGGGAATGCAGTGCCTGCCGCTGGAAGCACCAACAGCACGGCTGTACCTGAGCTTTCGGATGATTTGCAACCGACGCCTAGCGCAGATGCGAGCGGTGCTCCCCAAAAAGCGCCTCCTCAGGTGAACGATGCCGCAACCTCCAGCAGCGCGAGCACCGACACCACCGCTGCCGCCACCGGCACCCAGGCGGCTCCGGCCAATACCAACACCGAAAGCACGTCGAAGAAAAAGAAGAAAAAAATCCTGGGAATTTTCTAGCGGAAAACAATCCCTGCACAGAGCGCAGCTTCAGCTGCGCTTTTTCATTTGAACGCTCACTAAAGAGCTGATAGCTGACGGCTGACAGCTTCTCCTTGTAATATCGAGATTTGACCTTCGCTCATTGAACGGATTCGAATGTCTCACGATCTTCCCAAAGCTTACGAACCGGGCGCGATTGAGCCGCGCTGGGCCGAATACTGGGTCCGCGAAAAGCTCTTCCATGTGGAAACTCCGGCGGGTGACTCGAAGCAACCAGTGTTCACCCTGACCTTGCCGCCGCCGAACATCACCGGCCGCCTGCACATGGGCCACATGCTGAACCAGACAGAAATGGACATTATCGTCCGCTGGCACCGCATGCGCGGCTTCCTCACGCTATGGCTTCCAGGAACCGACCACGCCGGCATCGCCACTCAAATGATGGTGGAACGCCAACTGGCGGCGGAGGGCAAGAACCGGCGCGACATCGGCCGTGAAGCCTTCATAGCACGCGTACGGGACTGGAAGCAGCATTATGGTGGCGCGATCCTGGACCAGATGAAGCGTCTGGGCGCGTCGGTGGACTGGTCGCGCGAGTACTTCACCATGGACGAGCGCATGTCGCGCGCTGTGCGTGAAGCCTTCGTCCGGCTCTACCAAGAAGGACTGATCTATCGCGGTAAGTACATCGTGAACTGGTGCCCGCGCTGCATTACGGCGGTTTCCGACCTCGAAGTGGTGCACGAGGAGACGCCGGGCAAGATCTACGAGATTCGTTATCCTGTGATTGGTTCTAACGATGAATACATCGTGGTTGCAACCACGCGGCCCGAGACCATGCTGGGCGACACCGCTGTTGCCGTGAACTCCGGAGATGAGCGTTACCGTCATCTGCAAGGCCGGAAGGTCTTGCTGCCACTGATGGACCGTGAGATCCCGATCATCACCGATGACATCCTGGCCAATCCCGAGTTCGGAACCGGCGCGGTCAAGGTCACGCCCTCGCATGACGCCAACGACTTCGAAGCCGGACTGCGCAACGACCTGCCGCAGATTGAAGTGATGAACGAAATTGCCCAGATGAACGAGAACGCGGGTCCTTACGCGGGACTTGATCGTTTCGAGGCGCGACAGAAGGTGCTCGAAGACCTGGAGCGCGGCGGCTTTCTGGTGGGTGCTAGCGACTATGTGGTTCCGTTAGGCAAGTGCAGTCGTTGCCAAACCATCATCGAGCCGCGGCTTTCGACCCAGTGGTTTGTGAAGATTCAGCCGCTAGCCGACCGCGCCATCGAAGTGGTAGAGAACGGCACTATCAACTTCGTTCCTGACAACTACGCCAAGACGTACTTCGAGTGGATGCGCAACATCCACGATTGGTGTATCTCGCGTCAGTTGTGGTGGGGACACCGCATTCCGGCGTGGCACTGCAAGGACTGCAACGAGATCATCGTCGCGCGAGAGACGCCGGCCAATTGCTCGAAGTGCGGCAGCGATCACCTGGAACAAGACAACGACGTGCTCGACACCTGGTTCTCATCGGGGCTGTTGCCGTGCTCTGCTTTGGGTTGGCCGGACAGCACGCCCGACCTCGACGCGTTTTATCCGACGACGCTGCTGATTACCAGCTTTGACATCCTGTTCTTCTGGGTGGCGCGCATGATCATGATGAACTGCCACTTCATGCGCGGTGACCTGAAAGGAGACGTGCCCTTCCAAAACGTCTACATTCACGCGCTGGTCCGCGATGCCGAGGGCCAGAAGATGTCGAAGACCAAGGGCAACGTCATGGACCCCATCGAGATTATCGAGCATTACGGTACCGACGCGGTCCGCTTCACGCTGGCTGCAATGGCTGCGCCCGGCACTGACATCGCGTTCTCCGAGAGCCGCACCCAGAGCTATCGCGCTTTCGCCAACAAGATCTGGAATGCCGCGCGCTTCCTGCTCATGAATGTGGACCGTGCGCAAGAGGCTGGGTTGTGGTCGCTGGCGGATTTCAAGTCTGCCCCGCTGGACTACACGCTGAGAGGCGTCGCAGGCTTCAAGGCGGAAACCCTGGAGGACCGCTGGATTCTCTCTCGCTTCAATCGCGTCGCTGAAGAAGTGCACGGCGCGCTGGAAACCTATCGCTTCCACGAAGCCGCGCATGTGGTCTATCACTTCTTCTGGGGAGAATACTGTGACTGGTACCTGGAGTTGATCAAGCCACGCCTCATCGCCGACGAACGCGAGCAGGCCCGTACTGCGTATGAGAACCTTGTCAGCGTTTTCGAAGCTGCGCTGCGTCTTCTGTCCCCGTTTATGCCCTTCATCACCGAGGATCTCTGGCATGCGGTGTACGACGGCAAGCCTCCGGTCAAGTCGATTGCGCTGGCAGCATATCCGCAGGGCGATTCCTCGCAGATGGACACAGCGGCTGAGACGGAAATGGCGATCCTGCAAGACCTCATCGTCAGCGTGCGAAATGTTCGCGCCGAACTGAAAGTCGATCCCAGGGAAGAGTTGGCGATTGAAGTCTTCGCCGACAGCAATGTCCGTGCTCTCATTGACCACAATCGCGGCGCGGTGGAGCGACTGGCGAACGTGGGAGGAGTTTCGTTCGTTGACTCGTCACTAGCCAAGGCTGCGGGAGCGCGCAGCACAGCGCGTTTCGACGTGCGCGTTCTCTACGAACGGAAAGTGGACGCGGTTGCCGAACGTGATCGGCTCAGCAAAGAGCTTGCCAAGCTGACACAGGAGCTGGCACGCGCTTCCGGACAGTTGAATAACCAAGCATTTCTTGCCAAGGCTCCGGCGCACGTGGTGGAAGGCTTGAAGAGGCGAATGGCTGAGGTTGAGGTCCTGATTGAGAAGATCAAGACTGCGCTGGATGAGTTGGATTTGGTGAAGAGCTAGCTGGCTGGACACGGGAGAAGCTTGTGGACTGGACAAGCCGCAGGGTCACGACAATCCTTGAGAACGCGTTGTTGGAAGACCGCGCCACGAGCGACGCAACCAGCTATGCCTGTATTGATCCCAGCCAGCGCGCCTCGGCCACTATTCTCGCCAAACAAGATTGCGTGGTGGCTGGACTGGGTTGCATCTTGCGCGTGCTCGAGGTATTCGCCACCCTGGACGGCACGGTCACCTCGCATCCGGACGTCACCTGCAATTCCGAGGTCTTTGATGGCGTGCGCCTGCGTAATGGACAATCCATCGCCGTCATCGTGCATAATGCGCGCGTTGTTCTCTCCTGCGAGCGGGTCGTCTTGAACATCATGCAACGCATGAGCGGGATCGCCACTCTGACCCGTCGCTATGTGGACGCAGTTGCGGGAACGGGGACGACCATCCTCGACACGCGCAAGACCGCTCCCGGGCTACGCGCGCTTGACAAGTGGGCGGTGCGCTGCGGCGGGGGCACCAATCATCGCATGGACCTTAGCGACGGGGTTCTAATCAAAAACAACCACATTGCTCTCGCCGGCGGCCCAGCGGCCGCGCTGGAACGGGCCCTGCGCAATCGTCGCGGCTCGCAAACGATCGAGATCGAGGTACGTTCCCTGGAAGAGCTCGAGCTTGCCTTGGAGCATGGCGCCGAAGCCGTGCTGCTGGACAACATGACGCCGGATGAAGTGCGACAGGCGGTTGAGCGAGTCAGTAAACTTGGTCGCCCGTTGCCGCTGGAAGCTTCCGGGGGCATCACGCTGGGAAATGTGCGTGCCTACGCTGAAGCCGGAGTGAGCTTCATCTCTGTGGGCGCGCTCACACATTCCGTCGCTGCGGTGGACCTAAGCATGCGCATCCGTCAGGCTTAATTGACGGATTCAGGCGTACCTGGAATGGAGATAATCGAGAAACTCCTGCGGGTCCCAACGTACAAAACCTGCTGACCAGCGGGTTGTCGTTTTGCCGACGGATCGAGATCGCACGTCAGCTATTGACCGCCTTCAACGGCTGTCGCAATCCTTCCCCCGTGAACGCCGAGATCAGTACGCGAAGGGCTTTCTTGAGGTCGTCAGAAGTGTAGCTGGCGTGGAACTCGGAACGTTGCGCTAACACCTGGTCGCGCAAAAGGCCTTCGGTCATGCCGACCAGTGCCGCGCGTACTGCCTCCAGACTCAAATCCGACCGGATCTGGCCCTGATCACGCATTTCGGTCAGCATCCCCGACAGCAACTCACTGAATTGCTGGAAGCCCGGACCTATCATGACGTCCCGGTTGTCCTTGCGCACGCGCCCGGCCTCAAGAACCATCAGGTTTTTCAGGTCGGGATCGCTTTCCAGCTCGGTGACGAACGCCTCCAGCACGTAAGACAGCCGGTCCACCGGAGCAGAATTGGCCGGGACGGTCTGCACCCGCGCCATAACGCTGTTCCAGCCACGGTCCAGGATCACGGCCAGCAGACCTCGCTTGCTCCCGAAGTGCTTCATCAGTTGTGATTCGCTGGTTCCGGCTTCGCGGGCGATCGCAACCGTGCTGGTGTTTTCGTATCCATTGAGAGCAAACAAACGCTTCGCCGCCATGAGAATACGATCATGGGACGAGACAGGAGGCATGGCTCTTACATTATTGGGATCAGGCATAATAAAAACCCATCAAGGCAACACGACTACGTGGCCGAAGTCGTGGCAGTAATCATCCAGAGGCAGGGTGAAAGGATGGGCCAATCCGCCAGACCAACTTCGACTCTCAGTTTCGCAGATTGGCCACCACTTATGCAAGCGTGGAAGTCAGTTTCTGCATTAAGAGGCATTTCGAAAAAACAAAGCTCAAAACAAAACAGCTTATGTCGGGGCTGCGACGGGACCGGTGTTGCCTGCGAAGTCAAGCTGGTGCTGGAAACCCCTAAATGCGGGAGGGGGCGGTGATTAGCGGTGCATGCGCTGGTAATGACGGCGGGCTTTCTGGCGATTGCCGCAGACCTTCATATCGCACCATCGGCGGGTGCGATTGCGGCTACGATCAAGGAAGAGCCACGCGCAAGTAGGTGCCTCGCAGATCCGCACCGTGTCCAAATCAGGCGAGGTGAGCAGTTCGACAGCTGACTGCGCGATTGGCCAGAGAACGCGATCCAGCATTTTCTTGTGGTTCCATTGCCATTCCCACCGATAGCGACTCCCGGCTCTCTCCAGACCGCGACAGTTCAACGCTCCGACTGCAAAGTCATTGATCTGGTGGACATCATCTGATTGGGCCAGTTCCCCTTGAGCCAGCGCCGAAAACACGCGAAAGATGTTTTCTCTATGGCAAATAGCCCGGCGTAGAACTTCTTCCGCGCTTCTTCCATGCCGTCGGGCGTGGGCCTGCAAGTCTTTGACCTGTTTCGATGAGAGAATCTTCGTTTGTTCGCCGAAGGCGATGAGATCGTCATAAGCGCGCAGCTGGTCAGTAGACTGCTCCGGCGTCTTGCGCCTGCTCACAGTGTTGGCAAAATCCAGGCATAGCGCTCCACCGCTTAAATCGAATTGAAATGCGGATTTGCCGGCATCGGTACGAGCCACGAAGGCATTATAACCGGCTTAGGTGAGAAAACAGGTTACCCATAGAATGCGAAGATGTTCGATGCCACAATCGAGGAGGGTTGTCGCGGCCGGCACATCTCGCGGTGCGCATTGTATTCTGATTCCTGCCGGACTACCCTATCCACAGTCTCGCAGGAGGCGAATTATGCTGTATCGGATCTGTCAGGTGCTTCTCGCACTACTGGTGCTGGTTGCTGCTCCTAGCGCGCTTTATGCCCGTGCGAAGGGTGACCGTGTCCAGATGGGGCGCAGTATTGTCGTGGAGGAGAACGAGGAGGTCGGCGATGTCGTTTGTATCGGTTGCTCCGTCCACATGATGGGCACTTGTGGTGACGTGGTCGCTATTGGCGGCAGTATCACCATAGAGGGGACCGTGGAGGGCGATGCGGTCGCAGTCGGTGGAGGTATGCATCTCGGCGACAATGCTTCGGTCTCAGGCGACGTTGTAACTGTCGGTGGCGGGCTGTCCCGCCATCCTAATGCTGCCATTAAGGGAGATGTGAGCACGCGGTCGGGTCCGCTCATTTTCATGGGCTTGTTCCTCGTGCCGTTGATTCCGGTAGTCCTCGTCGTGGCACTGATTGTCTGGCTGGTGAGACCAAACCGGCCCCGACCGCCGATCAGGGCCTGAGGAGCGGGTTAAAAGTGGATGTGCGAGTCAGATCTGGCCGGTTGGCTCCATCGAGTTTCAGCGTCCCTTCCGAATATAATCAGGACAGACTCTA
>JBKQKT010000817.1:0-4080 GCA_052147365.1 Candidatus Korobacteraceae bacterium
GTCAAGGTCGGTACTCTTGACACTCATAGGAAGTACCACAGGAAGCGTCTTGGCAATTTTCATAATCGTTACAGAGTCTTCCCGAACCGATAACCAAAGATTATAGTGTCAAAATGAGGAAGGAGGCCCCGGGTGCAACCAGGGCCCCGTATTTGGGCTTACTGGCAAGACTTGCTGGGTATGACAAACATCTAATAACCACGCGGACACTTTGTCTGTCCAATTTTGCTCCCTTTGCCGTTTTTCTCAGCAGCGCAACCATATCGCACCCGTAGTCGCGAGGCCCGGTTCCCCGCTGAAGTTTGAGAAGTACCGGAACAAAGCTGCGGGGTGACCGGGCCACAACCCAAGTTCGAGATCACGGCATCGAAATTACTTTAGAGGACAACAAACGCCGAACTCCCGGACTACCGGCTTACGACAGGGTAGTCGATGCGTTAGTGAACACGCTGCTGATCGCAGAAGCCAATTTGCCCATTGCCGCAATAGCCGCCAGACCAATCAAAACCAGGAGCAGACCGTATTCCGTCAAGTCCTGGCCTTCCTCGTCCTGCCACAGGTGCCGTAACATGTTCCTCATGTCTTTTCCCTCCTCAAGCAATCATTGCATTGTGCTTGTGCTGCTACGCTAACAAGCCGTTATAATCATCATGGAGGACAATGCAGATCACGATTAACGTTAGAACATGGCAGAGAAGGGTTGCAAGCGAAAAAGGACTGCGGTTACTTCGATAGGTACACTTTGTTTACCAGACGGTTAAGGTCGCTGCTGGTCAGCGTCCTGATCCTGTAGCGCCTGTGCTTGACGGGGAGAAGGTTCCGTTTTAATAGGTGCCTGACGCACTGGCCCACCGCAATTGCCATTGCTTTTTCCTGCTGGTGTGGTAGGCTGCCCCTATCGTTAGAGTTGAGAATTCGCGATTCTCCATTAGGCTGCGCTCCCTCCACGCGCACATTTGCACAACGGACGCAGCCTTTATCTTTCCCCCGTTCGAGAGCCGCCGGATTCGTTTCTGCCGGCCGTCGCTAGATGGCCTTGGAACCATAGCGGACAAATTGTCATCTAAGTTAATAACACACTCCACCGGGGAGGCAGGCGCTCATGCGACGCAGGAATTTTGCCTGCCTCCTCCCTCCTAAGCGTGTGGCAATCGGTACTAGTTCTGCGTCGACTAGTCGTTGAAGGTGTGGTAGTTTGGCCGAAATTCCGCATCAAGCTGCGACCCTGCACGAATCTCCACCGGACGAATGTTGACCGGGCGCAGCCTTCTATTTGCAGCTTCGGAGGGGTAGGCGAAGGCTGCACCGATGGAGGGGGCACGTCACGCCAGTTGACGCGTGGTTACCGCCGCAGCCTTCGCCGCCGTGGTTTTTTATATCATATCGGTCCTTTTGTCAAGCAGATTTTCTGTCGCAGATTTTCTGTCGGCAGATTTTCTGTCGGACTCACACGGACCATCTTCTGAATCGGACATTTTCCCGGCTAGATGGCCACAGGCCACTTTTCTGGTGTACTGGGGATCTTCTGTGTGTAAACACGCCCGCTAAGAGGCTAAGGAATCTGTCTTGATCCCGCCGAAAACGGTCCCCCCGTCACCGCTGCTCGCGGGGATCCTCGTGGATTTCACGCCAGTCGAGGAAGGCTGTTACGACCTTGGGGTCAAACTGAGTTCCTGAGCAACTGCGTAGTTCGGCAACGGCATCCTCGAACGTGCGAGCACTTTTGTATCGCTGGTCGTTGACCATAACGTCGAAGGCCTCCGCCAGGGCCACAATTCGCGCTCCCAGGGGAATGTCGTCACCTTTGAGATGGCCACGGTAACCCTTGCCGTCATACCTTTCGTGGTGGTGAAACACAATGCGATTGATGCCCTTCACATTCAAAGGCTCAAATATCTGCGCCCCCGAGACCGCATGTTCCCTCATGACCGCCAGCTCCTCTGGTGTGAGCGGCGCAGGCTTTGTGAGCACACCCAACGGCACGATGAGCTTGCCGATATCGTGAACCAGGCCTGCCAGTCGGATTTCTTCAATTGCATCCTCCGATAATCCCATCTGTAGGGCGGTTCTGGCTGCAAGCCTGGAAACATTTGCACAATGGCCCCGCGTCACCAAGTCTTTGGTTTCAAGCGCGGAAACGCAGGCGCCAATCGCTTTCCAGAGCGGCGTCCCTGGCTCAACCGTCGGTAGCAATATGGCGGCTTCTCCGAGCTGTTTGAAACGCTCCTCGCGCTGCAAGTACTCTCGCAGCGAATCCACGCCCTTCCCTGATCCACCGGTCAGCCGAGTTCTATCTTCTTCGTGCGGCTGGAACCTATGCTCCCAATACCCATCCTCCTGAACATAGATCCATTGCTCTGTGCGCGCATCGGCTTCGCCTGCTGCAGAGCGTCTACTGTAGACCGCCTCATCGCATTCAGGCTGATCCGTGGATCGGTCGACTCTGGAATATCCGTAATGCGCAAGAACTTCGTCCATTTCGCGAAGAGTTTCCGGCTTCATGAGTTTGACCCTTTGTTGGCTGCATTTGAGGCCTTACTATATTTTCCTTCCCGAAGAGGCGATCCGGGAGGTCGAACAACAAGGTCCTTTTCCGCAAATTGGCACAAACTGGTCGCGTCCTGGCCGCCTTCTCGAAAAACGGCAATTCCGTATCCAATTCGCACCGCAGAGTTGGGAGCTAGAGGCTTGGCAAAAGATTCGAACTTCCGCGCGATCCGCTCGGCAAAGGCCTCGGCGCTCGAACGATCGGCTTGCTGGAGAAGGATGCCAGACTCGTCGCCGCCGATCCTGCAACAAGAGTCACAGCCGCGAATGGTTTCCACGCTCGCACGAGCCACAGCGCGCAGAATCTCGTCGCCGGTAGAATGCCCGAGCGTCTCGTTGACACTCTTGAGATTGCGAACGTTCAACAGGAGCAGTGCGAAAAAAGACCCGTAACGCCTGGCACGGTTGATTTCACGACCCAAGTGTTCCTCAAACGTGCGGCGGTTCTTGAGGCCGGTCAACGCATCCGTGGTGGCGTCGTGGCGCAATTTCGGGAGTTCTTCGTACTTCAACAGTAGGGGTCTGAGCAAAAGGTCCAATTCGCCGTCGGAGCACAACGCCGTCCTTTCGCGGAGCCCGGCCATCACCAACGCTCTAAGGTAGAGTCTGCGTAAGTTGCGGATCACTTTTCGGGGACCCACAAAGATGATGTGAAGTGCTACGACTGGTAGCAAACTGCCACGCTAGAACCGCCAGATCGGCTAGCGATGGAAAGGCAGACCGAGAGAGGCAAAACGCACTTCACATGCGCCTGAACAAGAACGGCGAAGTGATTGGATCGCCCAGTGGCATTACTCAGAAGTGCGCCAGGGATGCCAGAGATAAGGCGGAAAGAATGGGTTGGTTAGTGAAGGATTTACTCGCTGGCGGAAGAGGATGGTAACCGCTGCATTCCATCCGGAGGGCGTGTACGGTTTTTTCGACGTTTAAGTTATGTATGGCTAGCGACGGCGCGATAGCCATCGGCGCGATATTCCAGCACAGCGGAACACCCTGGGGCATTTGCCTCATCTCAGTCATCTGGCATCGCGACTCCTTGGCCTCGACAGGGACCGCATCGTCGTGCGGTTCCAGATGGCGGGTGTCGTGCGGCTCGACCGAGATGAAGCCGGCCGATGGCAAGTGCGCTGGGTGTTCCCACCCGAGTTGGTACCGGTCCGCTAGGTGCCCAGGGGGATGCATCGTGTGTTGCGGAAACAAATAACGGAAGGTGACCGTGAAAGCAAAGTGCAGGCGGTGAACAATCAGGGCATCAGTCGTGAAAACTCGGCCGGGGCGCCAAGACAAACAGGGAGTGTACGGCCTTCAGAAAAGTCTTCACTCCAGCCGCTCGCACTCAACTCATGCTATAGTGGCTTTTCTGCTTCCAAGCACACTATTGGACTAGTAGGCCGTTGCTTAGCCCAAAAGGGAGCTGTGATCGGGGATCCAAGACCTCCTAGCCCGCTTTATTCATGAACGGCATGTGAAGGTTGGTTCTGGCTCGTTTTGCTTGGCATGAGACGAACCCGGCAGCCCGAACCGAAGTGCCAG
>JBKQKT010000818.1:0-15214 GCA_052147365.1 Candidatus Korobacteraceae bacterium
CGCCGTGCAGCGTGCGGGGGAAAGGAAACAGAAGCTTGCGATGTTCCACTTTCAGGTGCTGAAAAATGCCGATGAGCTGGCAGGGGTCGACGCTAGAAACTTTTGCAAAGAAGTCGCAGTTCCAGAATCTTATGCGACCGAGTTCACGCAGATGATCGCCCTGGCTCGGCTGATGAAGGAACAGGGCGTAAAGCTTATTTGAAAGTGAGACATACTAACGTCTCCTGTTCGTTCAGGAGTGCTCCCGGTATAGTTAGGGCTGAACAATTCCGGATACAGGAGATGGGATGGCACTGTCGGCAGTCATCGTTGACGACGAACAGCTTGCGCGCGACGAGCTTGCCTACCTGTTGCGCGAACTCGATGTCGACATTCTGGCGCAAGGCAAGAACGGCGTCGAAGCGGTGAGCCTGGTAAAGGAGTTCTCGCCTGACCTCGTTTTTCTCGACGTGCAGATGCCCGGGCTGGATGGCTTCGGCGTCATCAAGAAACTGCTGGACCGCAAGGTCCCGTTGCCGCAAATTGTCTTCGCCACCGCCTACGATCAATACGCGGTGAAGGCGTTCGAGGTCAACGCCATCGACTATCTGCTGAAACCGTTCGATCGCAAGCGCGTCTCGCAAGCGGTGGAGAAGGTCCGCCACAAGTTGGAGAGCGCCGGCTCGCCGGGCGACCAGATTGGCACCATCGTCAAGATGCTGGAACAGCAGCAGCGTCCGCCGGCTGCCAAGGTCTTGCTGAAGGCCGCGGGACGCCTGTTTCTGGTGGACCAGAAAGACATCTGCTACGCCTCGATTGAAGACGGCATCATCACCGTTGTCGCCACCGTAATGGAAGGCCAGTCGAATTGCCGAACGCTGGAAGAATTGCTGGACTCTCTTGATCCCAACATGTTCTGGCGCGCCCACCGCTCGTACCTGGTGAACATCAATCGCATCAAGGAAGTCGTGCCCTGGTTCAAAAGCTCGTACCAGATCCGCATGGAAGACAAGAAGCAGAGCGAGATCCCCGTGAGCCGCGCGCAAACCAAACGGTTGCGGGAATTGTTCGGGTTGTGAGCAGCAACTAGCAATTAGCAGCTAGCAACTAGTAGTGCCACGAAATATTGCAGATCGCCGCAAGCCATGAATCCGGACACAAGCGCTGACGACGGAAGCTTTTGACTAATTGCTTGTTGCCAGTTGCTGCCTTTTATTTCTTACTCTCCTGAATCTTCCTCACCATCCTGGTCACCATCTTGCGCGGCGCGATGCGAAGCATCTCCATCACCATGCGGTTTTTCCATCCCGGAATGACCAGCCGCTTGCCCTGCTTCATGCCTTCATAGCCAATGCGCGCCACCTCGCGCACGTCCACCAGCAGCGGACTACGCACCAGGCGCGTCTCGCCTATGTGCGCGCGCTTCTGGAAGTTGGTCCGCACCGGGCCCGGACACAGGCAGGTAACGGTCACGCCGCTGCCATCCAGTTCCTCCGCCAGTGCCTCGGTGAAGTGCAGTACGTAGGCCTTGCTGGCGTAGTACACGTTCATGAACGGTCCTGGCTGAAACGCCGCAACGCTGGCCACGTTGAGCACCTTCCCTTCGCGCGCGCGAATTTGCGGCAGGAAGAGCTTGGTAAGGTGGGTGAGCGCCACCATGTTGACCTGCATCATCTCCGCTTCGCTGTTCCAGTCGGTGTCGAGGAAGGCCCCACCGACGCCAAAGCCGGCGTTGTTCACCAGCACGTCCAGAACAATGCCAGCTTCCTGCAACTCGGAACGCAATTCGCTGGGGGATGCGGGATGGGCGAGGTCCTTGGGAGAGATCCTCACCGGAATGTGGTAGCGCGACTGGAGGTCATCGCCCAGCTCGCGCAGCGCGCCCCGGCTGCGGGCGACCAGGACCAGCCGGTAGCCATCGCGGGCGAACAGGTGCGCCAGCTCCAGCCCGATACCGCTCGAGGCGCCGGTGATTAATGCTGTCCTGGGAGCGTAAAAGGGATTGCTTGCACTCACGACTTAGTTATAGCGGATTTTGTGGGTTGCTTGCAGGGCAAGGAAAAAAACTAAACCACAGAGACGCAGAGAAGCAGATCATTTTAGGAACGGCTTTTGTATTAGTGCACGACTTTAGTGTGCGTGAAAAGTAACTTTGTTTTTGGTCGTGGAGTAAGAAGCCCAAGACGCCAGCGCCGTAGGCGCGAAACAGGATAGCCCAGCACGCAGCCGAAGGCGGAGTGCTGGGTAAAGTCGGAAAAGAAACCGAGTCCCTTCAGGGACGGCACAGTTCTTACGCACAGTCTTTAGTCGTGCCGCAACCGCAAACCAGAGACTACACCTTTAGCCGCTGAAAGCGGGGGCTAAAGCCCAATGGACAAGGGGCCTTTTTTTCGGCACGGCTGAAAGCCGTGCCCTGACACAACCCGAACGGATTTATGAGATGAGTTCGATGAGTTGTAATGGGGAAGTGCCTGATACCGGAAACTGGGATCTGAACTGCGTCACGCACGCGCCTTATCGATCATCGCTTCCCAGATACCCTTGGATTTGAGAATGAGTTCAACGGCTTCGCGGACCGCGCCTTCACCGCCGCGGGCTCCCGTAGTGTAGTGCGCGGCCCTCTTCGCCTCAGGGGCAGCATCACCCACTGCCACGGCAAGGCCAACACGGCGCATCAAGGGGATATCCGGCAGGTCATCGCCGATATACGCGACAGCGGAATCGGAGACGCCCGCTTTTTTCAGGATTTCTTCATAAGCCGGCATCTTCATCGGCTGTTTCATGTAGATAAACTCCATTTTCATTTCGTGAGCGCGGCGGAGGAGCGCAGCACTCTCGCGACCGGTAATACAGCCCGTACGCAGGCCAGCGGTGTGCGCGAGAGTGAGGCCCTGGCCATCGTGCGCGTCAAAGGTCTTAATCTCGAGGGCGGTGCCGTCGGGCTGCGAGAGCAAGGTGACACTGCCATCCGTCATCGTGCCGTCCACGTCCATGAGGAGCAGTTTGATTTGCGCTGCCCGCTTCTTGAGTGCGGGAGAGATTTTGGAAACACGAACCAAAGAAGCCTCCGGGGGAAGGTAAGAGAGAGGTTTACATTATTACCAATAACTGTGTCTCTGGGTGACTATTACTTCGCCGTCTTGCTTTGCAGGAACGTCACAATCTGCCAGCGCTGGCTCTTGGGCAGACCGGACCATGACGGCATACCGGCTGTCACCTTTCCATTGGTGATGAACCAGAAAAGCTCGCCCGGCTTGGCGCTCTTGATATCCTGGCTGGTCAGCGCCGGCGCGGGGCCAATGCCCTGAAGATTGGCGCCATGGCATTGTACGCAGTTCTGGCCGTATAACTTCTTGCCGGCGGCGGTGGCCTGCGCGCTTCCCTGGTAGGGGTTGGTCATTGCCGCAGCCGATGCAGGCGCGTCCTGAAAGTGGCCTTCATGGGCTGCAAGCCAAGGCGTTGTGCAGAGCGCCGCCGCAATTAAGGCTGCAGCGAACCCTCTGGATATAACTCGGGCGGCTGGTCTCAAGTGTTTTCTCCCGGAAATTATTTTACAGGGAAATGCACTGTGATAGGTCTGCGGTTGTGCGCCGGAGGACTAAGGTATTTTCCCGGTTTGAGAAACCAATCCCTAGAAAAGGAATTTCACGCCCAACTGCATCAGGCGGGGCGGATCAGCACTGATGACCTGGCCGAAGGTGGTGCTGCTGATACTGCCGTCGACGGTCTGCGGTCCGAAGAACTGAGCGTGATTGAACAGGTTGAACACTTCGAGCCGCAACTGGAGAGACTTCGATTCGGTCAAGCGTACGTTCTTGAGAAGGGCCATATCGTAGTTGTCAAGGCCAGGTCCGGGGAAGAATCGCCGCTTGGCATTGCCAGGCGACCCCAGAGCGTTATCGCTGAATTGGGAGATATTAAAATAAGGCAGTCCGTTGCGAGGGTTGTGATTCAGATTCAGAGGACCACCCGTGTAGTCCGGCAAATCAACCCCATAGTTGTTGATGCCATTCGGTTCGGCCCCGAGCAGAGAGTTGTCGCCGTAGTTGACGAGGGTCACGGGGAGACCCGTACTGAAATGAGTGATCCCAGAGAGTTCCCAACCCTGTGTCCAGCCGCTGGAACTGTGGAAGAGCATCTCGAATGGAATCTTGTAGGTATAACTCACGACGAAGTTGTGCCGAATGTCGAAAGAAGATAGCGCATAGCTAAGGGATGGATTGATCGGATTGACTTCTTCCCCCAAATTGGAGGAATCGTCCAGGGACTTACCGTAGGTGTATCCGGCCAGCAGTTCCAGACGTCCACTGGAATGGCGGAGGCTGATTTGAAGAGAGTTGTAATTTGATTTCCCGATCGTCGCCTGGTTGGTGTCGCTGCCGAAGTTAGGACCCAACGGCCCACGGGTTCCGTTGATCACTTGGCCGGAGGCGGTCGTGAACACATTGCTTTCCCGAAAAGGGCCGCAGGTGGGAGAACCGGGCGCCACGTCCTTGGGCTGGCTCAGACTCAAACACAGCGCGGGATCGCCGCGATTGGCCTCCACCAGCACAAGAAGCCGGTGTCCCTGCGTTCCCACATAGCTCGCACTCAGCACCGTGTTGCGTCCTAGTTGCCGCTGAAGTGACAACATGTATTCCTCGACAAAAGGGATGCGGTTGGTCGCGGCATATCCCGGGATACCGCTGATTGGCTCGTACTGCGACCAATTGATATTCGGGTTCGGATTGCTACTGGAAGCGTTTCCCGTGGCGAGTGTCACCGGAAATGGCTGGCCTTGGTTCTGCCCGGTCGACGCGGTGATGAAAGGCGTTGCGAACAGCGGCGGAGCCGGGCTGGAATAGGTAATTCCGTAGGGCGCGTTGCCGGCTAGAATCCCAATGGTCAGCGCCTCAATTGCTGTGTAGTACATCCCGAACCCGGCTCGTATGCTTGTCTCACCCGGGGCGCCCAGAATTTTGCCGAGAAGTTTGCCCTCCCTGGCCGCCGGTGAGTAGGCCAAACCAATGCGCGGCGCGAAGTCGAGGTTTCCCGCAGGCGCGAGTGTCCGAGGCACGCCGGGATCGGTGGGAAAGAGGATGCCGGGAGGGGCACCGGGAAACACCACAGATGCCTGGCCGGGTTCAAATGTGGAGATGCCGTTGTTCTTTTCATACCAGGGCTCGATACGGTCCCAGCGCAGGCCGTAGTTCAGTGTCAGGTTGGAACGCACGCGCCAAGTGTCCTGCCCGTACAGGCCCCAGTATTTATTGCGACCGTAAAACGGTTGAAGTTGGCTCTGGTTGTATTGGCTCGGGATTCCGAGTAGGAAATCGGCAAAGTCGGACCCTGTTTCACTCCCCGTGAATAGGAAATTACCGTTGAATTGCGCAATGGCATTGGTATTGACCTGGTCGTAATGGAATTCCACGCCGAATTTCATGGTGTGCCGGCCGACCACCTTCGAAAAACTATCGATCCATTGGAAGGTATTGTTGACCTGTGTCAGCTGGTTGGCATTGGTGCCGATGGAAAAGGCATTGAAGACGATGTTCTCGACCCCTTCGCCTTGCGGGTTCAGCGGCACGATGCCGGATGTGCTCGGGCCGGTCACAAATCCCTGCGACGCCAGGCTGACGCCGAGTCCGCCCACAGGCTTCCCGAGGTCGTTGCGAGCGCGCATGTAACTGAAGTGAAACTCATTGACCGCGTTTGTTTCCAGGGTCTTCGTGTCGCTCAGGCTGAGCAACTGTGCCCGGCCAAAATAGAGCGCGTTGAAGCCCGGAACACTGCCCCCGCTCTGTGCCACCGGATATGGATTGTTAAGGGTGTAGTCGTCCAGAAAATAGTAAGCAGAGAGGAGGCCCCAATGGCTGTTGTAATCCAGCCGATACGCTCCTTTGTCGTCCCGCAAAGTTTCGTTGTAGGCCGACGTCGCGAAGGTGTTGGCGCCCACGTTCGGCTGAGGGATGTATTGCAGCAGATGCTGGGCTGGCGTGGACCATGCCGACATGGGAATCACAGCATTGGGAAGAACACACTGTGAGGCATTGGTGCACCCGGGCGTGTAGTAGGGTTCGCCTGGGGAGACGGAATATCCCAGTTTCTGCGAGAGCAGGTTTGCCCACGATTGGCCGGTGACCGTGCCGGTCAGAGAGCTTGCTAGATCGAACAGGTCGCCAGACCGGTCCTGCAGGGAAGGAACTGGGATCTGGCCCGTCGCTATTCCCTGTGTCAATCGAGTCCCCTGATAATCGGCGAAGAAGAACATCTTGTTTTTTCGGATCGGCCCGCCGATCGTACCGCCAAACTGGTTTTGGTCAAATGCGCCGCGCGCGGGAGAGAAATAGTTGCGAGCGTCGAGGTTCGTGTTGCGCAGGAACTCGAACACGTTGCCGTGAAATTCGTTAGTGCCCGATTTCGTAACGACGTTGATCTGGCCTCCGCTGTGTCCCCCATATTCCGCGTCGAAGTTGCTGGTAAGGATACGAAACTCGGCAATGGAGTCGAGGTTGGGAATGATCATCGTCCCCGAATTCACGTCTTCCTCAGTGTCGCTACCGTTTACCATGAACGCATTCGAGAACTCCCGTTGGCCGTTGATCGAAATGGTTCCGGGATTTAGATCGCCGGAGGGCGAAAGCGCGCTGACGCCGACGTCCTGCTGGGTATTGGAAGTGAGTGAAGTCGCGGGAACGACGCCTGGCTGCAGGGCAAGCAGATCGGTATAGCTTCGGCCATTCAACGGTACAGCAGCCATCTTCGCGCCGCTGATAACCTCGCCCATCTGCGTATCGGAGGTTTCCACGCGAACGGCGCTCTCGCTGACCGTAACCGCCTCCACTTGTCGACCAAGTTCCAACACGGCGTCAACCGTGAACGCGCTGTTGGCGTTGATGCGGATGTCGGTCCGCTGGTAGGGTCTGAAGCCCGTCTTTTCGATGGCAATGCTGTAGCGCCCGATGGGGAGATCGGAGAAGGAGTAGAATCCCTGGCCGTTGGTCGCAACCTGCCGGCGGAGTCCGGTGTCGATGTTGTTTGCCTTCACGGTGACGTTCGGAATTACGGCGTTACTGGTGTCCTTTACCGTGCCAGAAATGCTCCCTCCAACACCAGCCCACGCATCGGGGAAGAGAATGAAGAATGCAAAGGAAAGGAATAGCGCAACGCGCCCGAGGTGCTTTGGAATCAATCGTTTTCGGGGCTGCTGTATAATTCCTGTCATATCAAGTTGCAACGCTGTTGCAAGTCATTGGTGACATCTAGTTGCAACCGGGTTGCAAAATGCTACGCTCGTATTAGGCGATAATCCGCCGAACGGGGTCAAGGTGTTCGTAAAGATTTCATTGCAACTGGATTGCAACCTGCTGCAACACGAATGAGGCAATCACATGCCGATGCCACAGACCGAAGCGCCCGGTGCGCTGCAGACAGCCCTGTTAAGCCGCGGAATTCGCATGACGCGGCAGCGCCGCATCATCCTGGGAATCATTGAGACCGCGAAGCAGCACCTCGACGCCGCACAGATCCTGCGCAAAGCCTCCAGGATTGATCCCGACATCAATCGCGTTACCGTGTACCGCACTCTGGCGCTGATGAAGCGCCAAGGACTGGTGGATGAGCTTGACTTGATGCACTTCAAGGGGGACGGGCACTTCTACGAGCGCCGTCCGCAGCGCGACCACATGCACATGACCTGCCTCCGCTGCGGCAAGGTGCAGGAGTTCGAGAGCGACCTGTTCGACCGCGTTAAGGGGCAGGTCGAACGGGATTGCCAGTTCCACATTCTTGTCGCGCGCTTCGAGATCGGCGGCTACTGCGCGAGTTGCAGGAAATAGCAACTCACCACCCTTCGACTACGCTCAGGGCAGGCTCCGACACAGAGGCACGAGAAAAAGGCGCGCAGATCATCCCCGCACGCCTTGAGGCTAGTAAGCTCCGGGATTCTACCTTGCCGCCACCGCCTCTGACACCTCGTAGATGCTGTACCACGGTGTCGCGGCTTTCAGCGCATTGTTCACGTTGTTGATGTTCTTCACGCCTTCATCTTCCAGCCATGCGCGGAAGGCGGCTGCGCCCTTCTCCGCGAAGATGGGGATGCCGTCTTTCCAGGTGGCGCGTCCGCAAAGTACGCCGTTGAACTTCACGCCTGCTTCGGCAGCGAACTCCAAGTCCTCGATGAACTCAGGATTGCTAACGCCCGCCGACAGATAGATGAACGGCTTGCTGGTTGCGCCCGCCGCAGCGCGATAGTGATCGAGCGCTTCCTTCTTGGTGTAAGCCTTCGTCCCTTTGAACGACTTAGCGCCCTCGACGAACTGTAGGTTAATGGGGATCTCCACCTTCAGCACATCGACGCCGTAGCGATCCTTCGTGAACTCCTCCATCGACTTGGCCACAACTTCGGGCTTCAGCTTGGCGTACTCAGCGCCCTTCTCATCGATGCCCTCTTTGTAGCCAATGAGCTCGAGGAAGAACGGGATGTCGTTGGCCCTGCATTCGTCGCCAATGCGTTCCGTCCAGGCCCTCTTGTGGTCGTTGACCTTCTGGTCATCGTAAATTGAGTAGTACAGCAGGATCTTCACGCAATCTGCGCCCGCTTCCTTCAGCCGCTTGGCCGACCACAAATCGAGCAGATCAGGCAGGCGGCCGGGCAGAGTCTTGTCATAGCCGGTTTTCTCGTACGCGAGGAGCAGGCCGGAGCCCGGGTTGCGGCATTTCGCGGCAGGAAGGCCCCACTCGGGATCGAGCAGAATCGCGCTGGCATGTTTCGTCAGCACTTCGGCCACGTGGATCTTGAACTCTTCCAGACCGGCGTCGGTGGCGTACTGGCCGAGGGCTTTTTTCAGCGAACCGCGCTGGTCCATGGCAGCGGCAGCGATGACGCCGCGCTGGTTCGAAACCGCCTTGATGCCCGCAAGCTTTCCAGGAGTGATTTTCATGGCGAACCTCCTCAGGCGCGACGCGCCCGGCTAAGAATGGATTTTGAATTCGATCCCGCAAGGATGGCGGCTGGCCAGCAGTCACAGGACAGGCAATTCTAACCGAATTCCTACGCCGCGCGCGAGAAGTTCTGGGCGGCGGTTGCCCGATTTGGAAGGCATGAGCTGAAACTCCGCGCCTTAGGCCACAACCTGACATGGCAACCGGTGCCCCATCGGTTCCGGAGTGGCCTGAGATTTTTTTCTTCCCGTAACCTTTTTCCGCCCCGGCAGTTTATAGAGTTAGAGGAACGATGGGCGTCAGGGTGCCGGCATCGACACGGGGCCGCGGAGAAGCGGATGAACGTCTGCTGGTGGAGGCTGCCCAAAAGAATCCGGCGCGCTTCGGGGACCTCTATCAACTTCATTTCGAACTGGTGTATGCGTTCGTTGCGCGGCGGGTCGGAAACCGTGACGTTGCCGAAGATCTAACGTCGGAAGTATTTCACAAAGCGCTGGAGAGCTTGCCGCGCTTTGAATGGCGCGGGGTTCCATTTGGTGCGTGGTTGCTCAAAATTGCTGCAAATGCCATCGCCGATCAGATGAAACGCAGCGAACGAGAAGTGAGCTTCGAGGATCCGCCAGACATCAGTGCCAGGCCGCGGATGGAGCAGGCACAAGACCTGGCGCGGCTGTTCCGGCTGGTCAATGAGCTGCCTGGAGATCAAAGAAAAGTAATGGTGATGCGTTTTGCGGAGGAGAAAAGCATACGCGAAGCTGCAGAGCATTTAGGAAAGAGCGAGGGAGCGGTGAAGCAGTTGCAGTTCCGGGGGCTGGAAAATCTCAGGGTTCGACTCGAAGCTGGAATCGCCAAACCACGAAAAGAAGCGAGGAAGACGAAGGAAAGGCACACAAAGGGAAGCAAGATCGCCGGTGGAAGCAATGGCTAAGCGCAGCCTGGTCGAACAACTCGATGCGGCCGTGCAGGGGATCCTGGAGAATCCTCGCGCGCAGTTGCTGCAGACCGATGCGGAGGTCACCGTACTCGCCCGCATCGCCGCCGAGCTGCGTCATCTGCCGCGACCAGACTTCAAAGCACGACTCAAAGCAGAACTGAAAAGGAGAAAATCTATGACAACCGTAGCTGAACCCACAGTCGCCGTCCGCACGGCAGCGGCGCCCATTCTGGTTTTCCAAAATGTCGCCAAGGCCATTGAGTTTTACAAGAGGGCTCTGGGAGCAGTAGAAACCATGCGCTTCGAGACACAGGGAACGATACCTCACGCCGAGATCATGATCGGAAGCTCGATGATTGTGTTGGCGGACGAGTGGCTGGAGGGCGGCCGTTTCAGCGCGGAAACCCTGGGGCAGTCTCCAGTCAGCATCTCTCTTGAGGTGGAAGACGTGGATGCATTCGCCGAGCGTGCCGTGGCCGCGGGACTTAGGATGATCCGCGCGCCGCAAGACCAGTTCTATGGCCGTCGTGCCAGCACATTCGCCGATCCCTTCGGATACGCCTGGAACGTTTTCACGGTCACGGAGGCGATGTCGGTTGAAGAGATGCATCGCCGCCTGGAAGCCATGCAACATCAAGGAGCGGCTGAAAAGCCCGCCGTGGGTCCGGTGCCCAAGGGCTATCGCACTGTCACACCGTACCTGGTAGCACAAGACGGTCCGGCAATGCTGGAATTTGCCAAGCTGGCCTTCGATGCCGAAGAGATATACCGCGGGGTTGGAGGAGCGGGCGGACTGCACGCGGAGGTTCGCATTGGCGATTCCATACTGATGATGGGCGGCGGCATTCCGGGGCGCGAGTTCCGCTCGACCCCGAATACGCACGCGTTGCACATCTATGTAAAAGATGCCGATGCGGTGTATCAGAAGGCGCTGAACGCGGGCGCGTCGTCGCTGGGCGAGCCACAAGACCAGGAATACGGTGAGCGCTCTGCCAGTGTGAAAGACCCTGCCGGTAATTACTGGTATATCGCAACTCACAAGGGCGAGAGCTACGTTCCCAAGGGGTTGAACGACGTCAACGTATATATGCATCCGCTGCGCGCCGAGCCGGTCATTAGCTTCTTGAAGCGGGGATTCGGCGGGCGAGAGATTGCGAAGTATGCGTCACCCGACGGGGTTGTACACCATGCCGAGGTGCAAGTGGGAACGTCGGTGGTGGAGATGGGCGAAGCGCACGGGCAGTATCAGCCCATGCCAACCATGTTTTATCTCTACGTGCCCGACTGTGACGCCGTTTACCGGCGCGCTTTGGCCGCAGGAGCCGCTTCCATCTCCGAACCCGCTGACCATCCTTATGGCGACCGTAGCGGCGGAGTGAAGGATGCATTCGGCAACCAGTGGTACATCGCGACTCACATCAGGGACGTGAGTTCTTAGTCGGGGCGCATGGATCCCCTAAGACCCAGCGCTTGACCTGCGGGTAAACCACAATGCCAGGTAGCTGATTGCAGGTCGGCAACCATCACTGCCGCAGCGGCAAGCCGGTCAGCAGCGCCTGCTGGCGGGCGATCAGCGACTCGATGCCCTTGCGCGCCAGCGCCATCATCTTGGCCAGTTGAGCGTCGTCGAAAGGGCGGCGCTCGGCCGTGGCCTGTACCTCCACCATCTTTTTGCTGCCGGTGAGGACCAGGTTCATGTCCACGTCAGCGCGCGAGTCTTCCTCGTAGTTGAGGTCGAGCATGATCTCGCCATCCACGATGCCGATGCTGGTGGCGGCAATGTAATCGCGGATGGGCGCGACGGTCAGGGCGCCCGACTCGATCATGCGGCGCATCGCCAGGCCCATGGCGATGAACGCGCCGGTAATGGACGCGGTTCGCGTACCGCCGTCGGCCTGGATGACGTCGCAGTCGAGGAAGAGTGTGCGCTCGCCCAGCTTTTGCAGGTCGGTCACCGCCCGCAGTGAGCGCCCAATGAGCCGCTGGATTTCGTGCGTACGCCCGCCGGCACGTCCTTTAGTGACCTCGCGCGGGCTACGCGTCAGCGTGGAGCGCGGCAGCATGCCGTACTCGCAGGTGACCCAACCTTTGCCGCTGTTGCGCAGGAACTGCGGCACGCTGTCTTCGATGGTTGCGGTGCAGATGACGCGGGTGTTGCCCAGCTCGATGAGGCACGAGCCTTCGGCGGTGGAGATGAAGTCGGGCACGATGTTCACCGGCCGCATCTGCTCGGGAGTGCGGTTATCAGAGCGATAGATCATACGGGGCGATTGTACTAGCTTCCGCTTTTCGCTCTTCGCCTTCGCCAACGGGTTGTGATGGGTTGGACGACCAGCAGCAGGGGCAAGAAAGGTGTGCCGCTTCCATGCAACCTCGCTCGCATGTGATTTGCGAAAAGCGAAAAGCGGCTTCTCTTACCCGCCCAAGTCCACATGCTTGACGTGGTCTACTTGCCGGCCGAGGAAGTGTGTTGCCAGGCGCTTGAACTTGTCCACAGAATCGGTGACATAAAAGCGGAAGGTGCGATGCTCACCAGGGGGCATTTCTGCAACCATAGGAGTCCTTCGACTCCGCTCGGTCGCCGCCAGCGGCGCCCGAGCTTCGCTCAGGATGACAGCATCAGTTTGATTGTGAATCATTCCGCGCACGACTCGCGCAGTTGACTCCGCCGAATCCACCACCTGCATTTCTGGGGGAAGTACGCGCCGCAGCACCGGCACGAGCAGCGGATAGTGCGTACAGGCGAGCACCAACACATCAGCTGTCTCCGGCGCCTGCGATATTGCCTCGCCGAGGTAGATGCGCGCGACCTGTTCGGTCACGGGATGCTCGGTCCATCCCTCCTCCACCAGAGGAACAAACAGCGGGCACGCTTTTTCGTAAGCCTCCAGCCCATGCTCTCGTAGCGCGTCGCGATAGGCGTGGCTATTGATCGTTGCCTCCGTCGCGATCACGATGGCCGCACGCTGCTTGCTGACCTCGGCGGCCATGGCCGCGCCGGGTTCAACTACGCCGACCACCGGAACGCGCGCGGCTTCTTTGATGAGCGGCAGGGCCAGCGCCGTTGCGGTGTTGCAGGCGATTACCAGCAGGTCAATGTTCTGCCCTTCGAGGAAGCGCGTGGCGCCGATGGCGTAGCGGGCGACCGTTTCCGCCGACTTGGTGCCGTAGGGAAGGCGTGCCGTGTCGCCGAAGTAGAGGTAGTGCGCGGGAATTTGCTCGGCCATGGCCTTCAGCACAGTGAGGCCGCCGACACCCGAGTCGAAGACGCCAATGCGCGGAAGTGTCACTGCAAGTCCTTTATCACCTGGCTGATATTGCTGGCCAGATAAAAGCGCTGCAAATCGGCGTGGCCGGCCAGCGTCTCGCGCTCGTGGCCGTTGATTATGATTTTTACCCGCCGGATCCTGCTGTCGTTCGCATTCAACGTTGCGACAATCGAGGCCACGGTCAGCTCTTCGGCAAGCACGCCCGAAGGATGCGCATCGGCAAAGGCGGAGTTCGTGTCAACCACGGCCGCGTCTTCACCGAGTAGGTACACGTCGCGCACGTCCGCGCCGGCTCCAATTGGATGGGGCGAGGGCGATTGCAGATAGGCGTCGAATAGCGCGCGCAATACCGCGCGTGCCTGTTCGGAGCGCTCCGCCGGCAGAACAATGCTCATCTGCGACTTGCGCAGCGTCGCGTCGGAGTCGGACGCGACATACAGCGTGACCGGAGTCGGTGGCCCATTGGCCGGTGGGGCCATTGCCAACTGCTGTTGTGCGGCGAGTTGCTCGTCCCCTGCCACTTTGCGCTTCAGGTGCCAGGCATAAATACCGAGCACCAATGCGATCAGCAACAGTCCAACGAACACTACAAGGATGCGCCGGGTCATGGGCGCACCTCGGGCAGCTTGCTGCGGATGGCTGCAATTCCGGCGGCAATCGATTGCGCCACTTGCTCCTGGTAGGCGGCGCTGCCGATCGCTTCCACACTGTCCGACGGAGGAGCAATCTCGACCGCGACCGCGGGCGCCGCGATATTGTTCATAGGACGCAACGGCGCGAGCAGCGTTGCATTGGGGAGCTTGCGCGCTTCCAACTCCGCAGACACCGATCCGGCGACCGTGCCGCTCAAATCGAGGAACGCAGCCTGCGCCGTGTCCCACGGGAGAAAGCTTTGCGGCGAGGCATTGGCCGGGGGCAGCAGCTCGGTGAAGACGTGTACTCCTCTGCCCGTGTTGGCGGCGTGCAAAACAAGGTACAGCGCCGGGCGTGCTGCGTTGGCTGACAGCGCGCGCCGATCAAGAGAAATGGCGACATCGGAGTTGCGCAACAATCCGGCTGCGATGCCTCGATTGTTGAGTTCGCGCTGCACCCGCCGCGCCAGCGCCAGGACAACATCTTTCTCCGGCAGCGAAGGCGTGATGGCAGCCCCAATATCGGTGCCTCCGTGCGCCGGATCAATAAGCACCAGAAAACGCGGTGCTGCGGGCTGGCGTGTCTGTGGCGCTGCCGCCGGGGCGTTCGGCGCCGCTTGCGACGGCGGCGGGGGCGCTTGTTCGGCTACGGGAGGAGGTGGTGGAGGAGCGCCGGTTACGATGATGGTCTTGCCGCCATCGGCGAAGTTGACCATCAATGGAGCATTGCCCGTGACATCGAGTTCGGCAATGCCATCGTGCTCGGAAAAGCTGGCGCCGGTAATCAGAGGATCGTTATAGGTGACGTTGTCTGCCCCTGCCGCAACCACAGGCTCACGGCGGAAGGTGAGGCGCACACGCCCCGGCTCGGTGGCAATGGTGGGATTCGCGGCGGAAGAAAATCCAACCAACAGCCGCGAAGGATTGCCTGGCCGCAGTTCCAGCGTAAACCGCTGAGGAGCGGTGCCAACGAACAGGCGACGTCCTGAGGGATGAAACTCGGTCTCAGTCGAGAGGAGCTTCGAAAGCAAATTGGCGGCAGCATTCAGTGACACATAACCCCGGCCATTCTGAAGCACGAAGTTCGTCGGCAGTTTGTAACTTTCCCCGCGGACTTTGACCTTGTCTTTTCCGTCCGTAAATTGCGCTTCCTCCGCACGTCCGCCGGGAGGCGTGAAGCGCAACTTGTACTTCTTGCCATCCGGTCGCGCGTCGAGCGAGCCCAGCGGCTCAAGTAGTTCGACGAGCCCGATGTACGACTGGCCCTTCACGTCGAGCAGGGGAACGGAATATGAGGTCTGCGGAGAGAAGACGGAGATATGAGCCGGCTCGGGGGCCTGTGCCTCCACGGGCCCTAAACGCAGCGACAGAACGGCAATCAGCACAAGTGCGAAGAGGGCCAGCGTGGTCCATGGGAGAAAGCCGCGGTCAAACCGAGGCAACCTGATGACCTCCCACTGCCGACGGTTGTGCCGCTT
>JBKQKT010000819.1:0-27040 GCA_052147365.1 Candidatus Korobacteraceae bacterium
CCCTGGTGGAATATTGTCTGAGTAATGAGACGCTAGTCATGCTGCTGTTCGCGTTTTTCGGTATGGCGGTTGCAATCGATCGCATGTTAGGAGTCTCAGGCGCCATCGACGTTCCGTGAATGGTTGCAACGTCCTTTCGGTGCCTCAGGTCAGGCGATGTTCTGCGGCTCGCGTGAGAAATTGCAATGACCGGCGCGACGCAATACCATTGAACTGGTCCACCGGTGTGCGAAAGTGGCGGAATTGGCAGACGCACCAGACTTGGGATGTGATTTTCTGTTCCCCCCAGCGTAGACGCTTGACGCGGCAAGGGACGGCAGGAATGCGAAATCCCCAGTGAAATAAATGCTGGCAGCAGTTTCCGTACTAAGGGTCGCCCTTGCATAGAGGCGCACTAGTGCGCACTTGACGAAAGTCCCAAGTGCCACCAAAACTGCCACCGCAAGGAAGAGCTATTCTCAAGCTCGCCAACGGCTACAACCCTCCGGTGAACAGCCTAAAGCCGTTGCAAAACTACCACATCCTCCTTAGCCAATAAAGACAGGCGTTTGCACCGCTATGCTGTTTCGTCTCAGTGGCTTACTACATTTCGCTGAAGCATGTCGAAGAGTGCCACGGGGTGCCGTGGGGCGCGGAAGAACACGGTAAGAAGGCGGTAAATCCGGGCAAGTACCCTTCTGACCACTTAAACTGACCCAGCCTGCGCGACCCCAGCAATCCCTGCCCCGGCGAAGAGTGGATGACCTGCAAGAGGATCGATGTCGATGAGGTCAAGGGCTGCACCTGCGACCACCGGCAGATCACCGCCAAGAACGGCAAGGTAGCGAGTGTCTGGATCGACCAGAAACTGCAGTTCCCGCCAAGACCGTGGCCGAGGACTCAACCTTGACGCTGACCAATATCAAGGTATCAAGAAGGGCGAGCCCGCCGCCAGCCCGTTCCACGTCCCTCCCGGCTACACCAAGATGGATTTGGGCAACATGATGCAGATGGGCAAGCCGCCACAGCAGTGGGTGGAGAGTTTGCTGTTATAGCAGGACCGCTGATTGGCCGTTTCCTGCACCGGCCCGAAAGCCCAAACGGTTTGGCATGATCTTCTTGATCGTTTCAACCAAGGCCCTTTCGAGCGCGTCGATCCCCCGCGGGTACTGGTACCTGATGGTTCGCAGGTATTGAAGATCGAAAGGAATATCCTCTTGTGAGATGAGGACGGTATGCTTACCAATCGCGTGTGTGCAATGTCCTCCGAGTCGATCGCCTTCTCTTTCCAGAGAAACCTGTTGTCAACAACCAGAACACCAATCCGTCCGGAGTGCTTCCCAACCAGCGGTACAGCCACGAAGGGATACAGCACGTCATCGGGTCGCGTTACCAATCCCAGCACCTTTCTCAACGGATCAGGCTGGTTATGTCCAATCATTATGGTCTTCCCATGCCACAAGCACTCGATTGCTGCTCCTCCTGAATGGTCAATCGGAAACGACACGTGCCGAATCGCGGTGCTCAGCGGGGAGTATTCGCAAATCCTACCCTGTTTGATATCTTCGCTGAAGATTTCTGCCTCCCGCAATAAAAAAAGAAGACCAGAGGTTGTGGGTTTCTTCTCTCCTTCAAATCTTTCCCACACGTCCTGCGCCTGCCGCTGTGTGACTGCTCCAATAGCTGCCTCTCCTCGCAACGTGTGACCTTCTTTGTCTGCGAGGAACAATATCGCACGGCTGAACCCAAGTCCCTCTCCAGCCGTTATTCCGGTCAAGAACAAGCGGAAAACAGTATCCAGTTCGTAGGGGTTGTGCTGTACTCGTTCCGCGACTAGGTTGAGTGCTGTCAGATGGCGAATGCGGCGGTCGAGCTTCTTGTATAGGTCAACGGTATGGAACGCGATGATGGCAGGCACCGCAAGCGTTTGCAACAACAAGCGGTCGTCTTGAGTCAAGCCGTGAGGCTCCGGATGCTCGATGTTCAGTACGCCCAACAGCCGATCCTCATCCAGAAGTGGGACTGCAATCTCGCAGCGTGTGTCGGGATTTACCTTTCTGTATATTGTTGCCGGACGGATTTCTCCAACAGTTTCAACAAACATAGATGCGTCTCGATCCTGAACATCCTCTACGAGAATAGACTCCCTGCTTTCCGCCGCGAGGCCAATGATCCCTTCTCCAAGCGCTAGAGGCTCGAGAGGATAACCCTCCCGAACCGGCCAGCGCGCTACTGGTTCGAGCACCTTCGTAACTTCATTCCATCGCATGTACACGCCATACTCGGCGCCGGTCAGATCCAGGGTCCGCTGCAAGAGGCGCTCAAGCACTTGCTTCAAGTCTGGACCCTTCTCGGCGATGGCGGCGTGCACCTGATAGATCGCCTCAAGCTGCCTGTTGAGGTCACGTTTGTGCAATCGCGCGTTCCTCATGGCCAGGGCAGCCGATGTCGCGAGGGCATACATGGCTCTCTTCTCTTCGCCGCTGAAGTTATGGGCCTGTCGGAAGTTCACGAAAAGCAGACCGACGATTTCACCTCCCTCGCTGGATCTCAAGTCCAACACCGCACATGACTTCACTTTTTCACGCTCGACGAAGCGTGGTTTCCCGTTCTCACCCGGTGTCGCTAGATCGGGATCCTTATAATAGTGGACGTCAACAATGAACTGGGATAAACCCCGCTTAACAAACTCAAATGGTGTGTTCTCAGGACCGAGGGCCATCTTAACCGACGTCGGATCCATGAATTGGCCGTCCAATACGGGTGGTACAGAGAAAGAGTTCGTATCCGCGTGGTATTGATAAACTATGACGTTGTCGGCATCAAGGGTGAGCAAAGCATTTTTCGCCACTTGCTTTAGCACATCCGGAAGATTAAATGGAGAGGTCAGCGACTGCATAAGGCTCTGAAGGCCGGAGAGTGCCCACGCCCTGCTGCCAGCTTCGGTGGCGCGTCTTAATAGGAGATAATTCTGAATGACTACCTCCATTTCATGTGCGAACATCTCGGCCAAATTCAGCTCACGTGAAGTGAAGCGCTTACCGGGTTGCCAGAAGTGAACTCCCAGGAGTCCTTCACTATCCGGACCTAGCTTCAGGGGTACGACCGCGAGGGCCTCGACGCCACGACGATGGAGCCCTGGGTATTCAGCCGCGAACTCATTAGCATCGTCAAGCCATTGGGGGGCCCCTGTTTGTATTGCCTTTCTTCCCCTCCCTGCTCGGCTGGGTTGATCAAAGGTCACGAACTCGGGCGTCGCTTTGCCAGCTCCCGCCGCCAGTATCAGTTCACCCCAGTCTTGGCCTTCACTTTCCAAGGACTCGGGAAGAATGCGCCGGTAAACGTGCAGAACCGCAGAGTCCGCGCCTATTAGCTCTATCGCGCGGTTTGCGATCACCTCCAGCAATACGTGAGGTCGCGTTCGGGCTATCTCCTCGCCTTTCTCCCGCCCCAGTTGCTTAACCCTCTCGACGGCGGCATCGGTAAACACCTCATGTTCACGCTCTTTGGTGCAACCCGCTTCGATCATGCCAACCACATGCCCGTCCTCAGACAAAATGGGGGCAAACACGCGCGCTAATCGCCACTGTTCGAACCTTTCGTAGATCTCCTTGTCCAGCAAGTCGTCCCATCCGGCAATGACTTTAGTTTCACCAGTATTGACAATGTAAGCCTGAATATCTATCCCATCCAATGGGTGTTTAGCTCGCATAACCCATCCGGGAGAAATATTTCTTCCCCGTACCGTCTCGACGCAGTTCCGATATTCGTCCACAAGCGATATTGCTGCGAATTCAAAATTCAGTCTCTCCGTAAGCTCAGACAGAATCGACTCTAGCGTCTCTTCCAGTGCCTGGACGTCTGGAATGGCCGCGGCTCCCGCGTGAAGCGCACCCAACAATGTGAGCAATTGCGCTTGACCACGCGAGAGGCTGCGGAAGACAAGAGCCGATCTCAAAGCTATAGCAAGGAGGAACAACCATCTTAAGGAAACTACTGGCAACAACGCTAAGAATTGAGTCCAGGGACGCCCTCGTATCGTATCCATGAAAGACACCGCCACTACCATTGCTAAGCCAACCCCCAGACAGACCGCAGCAACTCCCCTCCCTCTAAGGTGCTCTACTGATGCAAATATAGGCAGGTAGTAAAACAAGAAAACGTCCGATCCGTACTGACCCGTCAGCCAATATGCAACGGAGATAAGTGCGATATCGATCAGTATGGCTGCTGCTTGCAGATGCTGCGAACGTCTTAAAGCAGGCTTGAAGGCGACATGAGTTGCGGCCAAGGTTGCCAGCATAAACAACGCAATAATCGTCAGCCGGAATAACCATTCCGAAGCAGTGTATTCAGATCTATGTATGTAGAATCGAAGCCCGACAGCGAATGTGATCAAATACCTCAAAATCACGATATAAGGGACAGACCCCAGGAAGCCTGGTTCGTGTCTATGGGGGTCCAGGCCTGCCCACCTCGCCGATCGGCCAGACGGCTGTGAGAGATATGTCTCTAGCCAGGAGACGAGGGCTGCAACGCGCGGCTTCAATTGTCCCTTTCAGGTCCAGAGATACGTCGGAGGTCAGGACGTACTTCGCGAGCAGGGTATTTGTTAACTTTGGCAGCGCAGCATCAACAGACTCGGCAAGCTCATGGCACAGGACGATGTGGTCAGCCGTGACTTCTTTCTTCGCGAACAGGTCAGTATACTTGTCATCGAAGATCTGATACTTGCGATGTGTCGTCCAGGGCTCCTCGAGGTCAAATGCCATGAGCAGGAGACCCGCGTCCTCATTAGTGATCGCAACACCTGCATCCTTCTTCTCGCCGCGCTTGATCTCGAAGAGATACTGATCCTTATAATCCTTCCGAAATTCGTTCTGCAGCCGTGCCCGACTGGACAGGGTATCCAAGTCCGCGCAGGCGAACCGACGTTGAGGCGTTGAGGAAAGTCAGCTTGCCTGCCCAGAAACGCATGTTTGTGGGCAAGCGAGTGCGCACCTTCGTTGCGCTGCAGAGTCAGGCACTTGGCGCGACCGATTTACGAGGGTGATTGGGCAAGCCGTAGAAAGCTCGTTGAGCGGTTCCCTTGCTCAGCTTGAGCCTCCGGCATACCTCCGACCAAGATAGTCCCTCAGAGCGCAGAGCGGCCACGCTGACAGCATCAACCGGAGCGCGTGGCCTTCCGAACTTCTTCCCTTTCGCCCGCGCATTGCGGAGGCCCGCCCTTACACGCTCCTGAATCAGCGAACGCTCAAACTCGGCCATGGCGCCGATGATCTGGAACATGAGCCGGCCAGACGGGGTGGAGAGATCGAGATTGTCCCGAAGGCTCACGAACGCAACTCGGTATGCTGCAAGGTCGGCTAGCGCATTGACCAAGTGTTTGAGTGAACGCCCGAACCGATCGATTTTCCAAACCAGAACAGCATCAAAGTTGCGCCGGTGGGCGTCCACCATGAGGCGATTGAGTTCGGGCCGCGATTCTTTCGAGCCAGACACGCCCTCATCGGTGTATTCATCGGTCACTGTCCATGCCCGACGAGCAGCGTATTCCCGCAACTCGGAAAGTTGCATCTCGGGATTTTGGCCGTTCAGGGTGCTGACGCGCGCGTATAGCGCGACGCGAGTGACTGTTGTAGGGATTTCTTGAGTGCGCGCGGATGCGGTGTTACGGTGGCTGACAGCCATAGGTGCCTCCTTTACAGGTGCCCTGGTTAGCGTCGTGCTGGGTCTGAACACCCGGCACGGCGCGTCTAGTGTTGAGCCTTCGGCGGTTTGCCGCCTTCCTTCTCGAATAGTCGGCGAAGTGCGAGCTTGATGAGTGCCGAATTACTCAGCCCAGTGCGAGTATGTAGCCATTCGAGCATCCTCAAGTCCTCTTCAGTAGCTCGCACCGAAATCGGGTATTTCGCTCTTGATTTCTTCTGCCGCACGGGAATAATGTAGCACTTTGTGCTACATTGTCAATTACGCAGTCTATTACCTCTAGCCACGACAACTGGAGCCACGGTTGGGGTTTCGGAGAAGCCCTCAGGCGGATTCAATCACGTACAGTTGGGGCGAAGGTCCTGAGATGGCTACTGCACTCTCAGTTGGCGCTTAATGGGCAACGAAACGGGCAACGACCCAAGTAACTGGTTCCACGCGATGGGACGCGCACAAACTTGCTGCGGGGCGACGCTCTGTAAGTGTCAGAGGAAACACGCGGTTGACAGATGGAATCCGCAGCCCGCGTGATTTCACCACTTCACCGGGAAATTCTCAGGCGACGCAACGACTCATTTTCGCCAATTATCCCCATCCAGGAGTTTGTAAAACCAGCTTTCCTCGCAGAAGCATTGTGATAAGGCCGTTAGTTCGTTAGTTCTTGCCCTCGGCGATCTGCAGGTCCAGCGCGGAGCGCTCGCCGTTAATCACTACCGTTCCCGAGTCGAGCAACTGCTGGCCAGTACAGCCATAGGAAGCGAAGCAGCGCATCATGCGGAAGGGGAGGAAGAACTCGACCGCCAACGAACTCGAGCCATCCGCAACGTGGATCATGCTGCTGAAATCAATGCCCTCGAAATCCGGATCTTGGGGAAAGTAATTCAGCACGGGGCGCACGAGATGGGAAACATGCTCATCGAAGGCGAGCGCGGCCAGCTTGTAACGCGATGTCCCGGCGGCTGCATCCAGCCGGGTGGCGATCGACAGCTGAAGGAAAGCACCTTGGCGAAATCCGATGAAGCTGGGCGCCGCGTAAGGCAAGAAATGTGCCTCCTTGTCGAGGTCCTTGGTCAATCGATTGACGGCGTCGTCGTTCTGTCGTTGCAGGAGTGCCAGCGACTCCGGAGTGATGATCCGCATGGAGGGGGCGGAGGTTTTCATCAAGTTGGCCGCTACTGAAGCGGTGTTCGACGGCGCGTTGACAGTGGCTGTATTGGCTGCCTCAACGGGCTGCTTCTTTACCGGCGGCAAGGGCGTGTACTTCTCCTTCCACTCCTCCGAAGGAGCGCCTTCTTGCAGCCACAGCGAATAGGGCTGTCCATTCAGGAACACCTGTGCCTCCAGAATGGCAGCCTGCTTCTGATCGTCGCTTTTCGCATCCACCAGCTTTTGAGCGACTGGCACCGGAATGATGATGGTGACATTCTCCGGCTCCTCGGCACCCAAGCCCATCACCTTCTGCCGTACGTGGTGGGAGACTTCTATGGCAAACGCAGAAAATTCGGAATCGTCTGGGAAGTGCGGGACTTCGGCTTGAAGGATAGGCATAATAACCCGCTCGAAGGTTTCCTTCATCCTGGCGTAGGAATCCATCCGGTCGGCCGAGTAAGCCGCGTAGTAGTTGCCGGTGATCTCCAACACGGTTTGGCCTTTGTAAGTGTCGAAACGGATGGAGCGCTGATCAGCGAGTTGCATTTTGGCAAGGTCCACGTCGAGAACGCGGCTGAAGTAGAACGGATAGGGAAACTTGTGCGCTTCAATCTCAGTAGCAATCGCCATCAGGGTCTGAAGATGCCGCTGCTGCAGACGCTGCGCCTTGGGATCGGACAATTCCACCGGTGTGATCACTTGGGCGTAACTCGAAACTGTTGCCGCCAGGGCAGCGGCAAGAACTACAACGCCTCTCAATAACTTCATCACCACAATTCCCCCACTCACTTCTGAGCGTACACAAGTCCACCGGCCTCATAAGGTGGATCGGCCACGGCGCGGATATACGACACCAGCGCTGCAATCTCGCTTTTGGAAAGAGTGTATCCCCAGGGTGGCATCAGAGGAGACTTGTTCAACGCCGCACCGCCGTGGCTGATGATGGCAACCAGGTCGGCATCGCTCATCTTGTTGAGCGTGTCGCCTTCGGTAAACGGGTGCGGCTTAACCGAGAGATTATCCATGTTCGACACCCGCAGCGGAGTGGACTCCGGGTCATGACAACGGACGCAGTATTGCGCGTTGAGCTGTGCACCAACCGTTTGTTGGTATCCCAACGCAATCTCGTCGAGCTGGATCTCGATCTTCTTGCCGGACGCATCGCGGGTGCTGGCAACGAGCTTGTACCGGCCGGCTAGCTGGCCCAGAGAGACCGTGGTTGTGACCTGCCCGCTGGAATCGGTGAGCGCTGCGGAGGGCGTAAAGCTCACTCCCGATGGTCCACTGAAATACACCGCGGCTCCGGCGACACCATTACCCGAGGCGTCGTTTACCTGCGCCACGACCGGCTGATCCAGAAGCATTCCCGCATAACCGATCTGCTTGCTGCCACTGGACTCGACAATTGCGGCCCCCGTGGCAGCGGCTTGCAGAGGCGCAGGCTGCGTGCTCTTGCGGGAACATCCGGCCAACAGCATCGTGACTACACAAACAGCGATGAGTGAGGGCTTCATTTTTTCGCCGCCTCCTGCGCGCCGCTTGACTTGAGCGACATGAGGAAAGCAGTCAGCGACCTCGCTTCGTCATCGGTCATGTGCTGGTTGGGCTCGATGGCTCCGGGACGCAGTGCCTGGGGATCCTTCAGCCAGTGATAAACCCAGGCTGCATTGAAGCGCTTGCCAGTGCCGGCCAGTGCCGGACCGATGTACCCCTTGTCGGTCTTGTAGTCGGCGATGTGGCAACCCTGGCAGGCGAACTTGGAATAAAAGAGCTGGCGGCCCTGTTCGACCTGCACCGGAGTCAGTTCTGATACGGGCAGCGAATCGCGGTCGAACTCAGGGGTCTGATACACGGTCATCATGTAATCAGCCAGCGTGTTTATCTCCGAGTCGGGTAGGTTGAACTTCGGCATTCGCCGGATCAAGGCGGGACGCAGAGTCTCCGGATTCTTCAGAAACTGGGTCAGCCATTCACGTTGCACAGCGGTTCCCTCCCAGGTAAGGTCGGGCGCCATATCCCCGCCATGGCCGTTGATGCGGTGACAGGTCAGGCAACGCAGGTCTCGCATGAGCTGACCGGCACGTCCGGCGGGCTCGTACTTGGTCTGCTGAACGGAGGCGATCCGCATATTGGGCGGCTGGGTTTGTGCGCGGTCGGTTAGCGCCAGCAGAGCGGTGGTGACGGCGTCAACCTGCTGCGGTGTGAACTTGAATTGCGGCATCTTAAGCGACGGCCCAAAGGCACGCGGATTGCGCACCTTGGCGCCGATGTAGTCCGACAGGGCATGCTCAACGCCCTCGACAAAAATGAGCTGGTTGAGTGGCTTGCTACCGATGCGGCTCAGTTCAGGGGCGAAGTTTTCCGGCTTCTTGATGCCATTGATCTGGTGACAGCTTGCGCAGCCGTTCTCCACGATCAGGCGCTTGCCATGCTCGATCTGGGCCGGTGTCGCCGGGTCGAGATGCACGTTCGCGATGAAGTCTGGTTCCGTCTTCGATTCCAGAAAGCCTGCAAGCGTCATCACCTGCTTGGCGTCGAAGCGGTAGTGCGGCATCATCGTTCCGGGATCGTAGTGAGTGGGGTTTGTCACCCAGTCCTGCAGCCACTCCGGTTTCGTCTTCGTACCAATGCCTGTCAGTTCAGGCCCGACGTTACCTCCGACCATCATTCCCGCGGCATTCTGCATAGCATGACATGACGCGCAGAAGGATTGCCCGTAGAGCGTGGTGCCTGCGGCGGGATCTTCTGTTGCCTTTGTTTCCGCCTTCAGCGGCTGAATGGGCGGCTCGAGAGGCGTACTCTGCGCGAGAACGAACGCCGAGATGTCGCGCGCGTCGTCATCGCTGAAGTGGTAGTTGGGCATGGTCGCCGTACTGGCATACGCCTGTGGATCCTTAATCCACGCGTAGACCCACTCGCGCGTGGTCTTGTCGGCGATATGCTTCAGCGAAGGCGGATCGTCGTCGGGCAGGATGTACGTACCATCCGACTGCTTGATGGTGTGGCAGTGCGTACAACCATAGCTGGAAATAAGTTGCCGGCCTTGGTTCAAGAACGGCGTTCCGGTCTGGTTCTCCAGATGGCATTGGCCGCAGCCGGCTTCGATGTACTTGGCCGGCAACAGTGGCTGTTCCCATTGTTCAGTGGCCTTATGCGCTTCTTGCAATGTGGTAGCTGCGCCCTGACCGCGATGGCAGGTCGTGCATCCAAACTCGGTCAGCGAATGCGGGATGACCGGATGTTTGCGAAATGCGACCGAGATGACATCCGCAAGGGTCGCTTCTTTCATGCCTAGATGGCATGTGGCGCAGCGGTCGGTTATTTGTTGCTCGGGAATCCAGATTTGTTGGATGCCGGGCTGGAAGTGCCGTTCCAGCGTGACCGCATCGGCACGGCCGCGGATCAAACGTAGATACTGCTTCTGGTAATGCCGCCACTGGCTGAAGTGGTTCTTGGCTGGTGCGATGGCAAGCAGCACAAGAAGGATGATGCTCGCGGAACCGAAAGCGCGAGCGCTGTCACCGAAGAAGAACCGCCACAGTGAGCTGAGTTTGTCCTTCATCAGAAGCTACCCCTCCAGGGCAAAACCCACGACCATCCTGGGCCGCGGAAGAATGTCCCAATGGCGGTTAGCACGACCAGTTCAAATAGGAACCATGTCATAATCCAGAACGAGAGCGGCTTCCTGACCAGCCAGCGGCGAAATCCTTCTGCTGTGTGCGGATCGGTTTGGGCAGCCAGAAACATAGACGCCGCCACGACGACTGTGGGAACAAGAGCGACCCAGACATCGAAGAATGCCAGGAAAATGCAGAAGGCCACGACGACGATGCCGAAGATGCGTATGCGCTTTGCCTTGTCGCGCAACCACAGTCCTTCGGCTTCGACATTGATGTTGAAGTACGGAATGATAATCAGCGCCATCACCACCAGGCCGGGTATCAGTACGCCTGCGACGACCGGCGGGAAGTAGTGCAGCAGTTCCTGCAAGCCCAGGAAGTACCAGGGAGCCTTCGCCGGATTCGGCGTGTGCATAGGATCGGCTAGTCCTTCGAGCGGTGCATCCCACAGCAGCGAGGTGACGACGAGTGCAATCGCGAGTACCTCGATCGCGACTACCGCCCGGAAGAATACCTCAGGATAGGTCATCACCCGCTCTTCATCCTTCACCCGCACCTGCGGTGAAGTGCGCTTGGTGATGAAGGCTATCCGGCGAGGTGTCTTACGCGCGTCCGAGTCGACGACGGCAACAAAATCTTTCGAGTCGCTCATTTCGCGCCCCCTTCCGCCGGAGATTCGCCCGGGTAGATTCCGCCGTCCTTACGTATGCGCCAGAAGTGAACAGCAATGAACAGGATTGCAGCCAGCGGTAGAATCACACAGTGCAGTACGTAGAACCGTAGCAGCGCATTGGCGTTGACCGCAGTTCCTCCGAGCAGCAGGAAGCGGATCTTGCTGCCCATCAGCGGCACGGCCGAAGCGATGTTGCTGCCGACCGTTACGGCCCAGAAGGCCAACTGGTCCCACGGCAGCAGATAGCCGGTATAACTCAGCAGCAGCGTCACCAGAAGCAGCACCACACCGATTACCCAGTTGAATTCGCGCGGCGGCCGATAGGCTCCGCGATAGAACACCTTGAACATGTGTGCGAAAACCAGGAAAACCATGGCATGCGCCGACCAGCGGTGCAGATTGCGCAAAAATACACCGGACGAGACCACGTACTGCAAGTCCTTCATGTCGGCGTACGCCTGCGGGACCGAAGGATGGTAGTACAGCATCAGCAGGACGCCGGTGACCACAAGAATGAGGAACGTCCCAAATGTCAGGGCGCCCAAATACCATGTCGCGCTGAACTCCAGTGTCCTCTTCCGCGCCTTGATGGAGAACAAATGCAGAAAAACGTTTTGCTGAACGAACAACGCCCGGCGCAGGTTGCTATCGCCACTCCCACTGCGGAAGATGGAGCGCCAGATACGGTTCGCGCGTACTTGTTCGACTAGTTGGTGGATCGTGTTTGCCATGGCTACACTCTCACCAGTTGCTTGATGGCGATGGCGTTGGAGCGGTCCACCAGCAGGTTGCCATCGTCGCTCAGCCACATACGCAACCAGGGAAGCGGCCGCGGCGCCGGCCCCTCGATCTTCACCCCGTCCTTGTTGAACTTGCTGCCGTGGCAAGGGCAGGCAATGATCCCCAGGCCTGGCTTGTACGCCGTGAGGCAGCCGAGATGTGTGCAGATGGCCGAGAGGGCGAAGAAACCTTCCGTCGTGCGCACGACGTAGATAGCCGTTTGCGGATCGAGTGTGACCGAGTCAGGAGCATAGCGGTCGGGTTTCCCGGCATCGACGATCGGCGACGGTTCGTAAAGCACATTCGGCGACAAGTACTGGTATCCGAAAGCCGCGGTCCCGAGCGCCGCAACTGCGACGGAACCGACGCCCATCTTCACGAAGAACTGCCGTCGGCTCATTTCCTCCGGACTGTCGGGCGAAGGCTTTTGTTTTAGGTTTTCAGACATAATTCCCCATGTGAGGTCATGATTTCGCAGTTGCTTGAGCCGGCTTGGGCCCATCGAAGCTCTGAATGGTGATGAGCCCGGTCGGCTCGGACGCGACGAAGTGATAAGCCTCCATAGTGATAGTGTTCGCGGGACATCGCAGCGCGCAAAGTCCACAGCGGATGCATCGGGTCTCGTCCTTCAGCATCGCGGTTCCTGTAATGCTCCCCAGCTCCGCCGGCTGTATATTCTCCAGTTCAAAGCTGAAAAACTCAGGGTTGTTGGCTAAGGCATCAATAGCATTCGGCTCGAACTCGATGCGGTCGAGCGGAACCAGTTCGAGGCAATTCTCGGGGCACACATCGACGCAGGCGCCGCAGAGCACGCAGTCCGTGCCATCCTTCTCGCTGCCTTCGAGAATGGTGTTGACGTAGCACTTCAGGCAGCGCTGTGCCTCAGCCATCGCTTCCTGCTCGGTGTAGCCGAGTTCGACCTCAGTCATGCCGGTTCGCCGGTCGAGTGGCAGCATGGGAATGGCCTGGCGGTGGATGTTCATGTAATCCACTGCCACCTGCCAGCGGTCGAGTACCTCCACTTCAATCTGTGGCTCCGGATGCTTGGTGCCACGAATATATTCATCTATTCCGACCGCAGCACGCTTGCCGTCGCCGACGCTGTCAATGATGAGGCGCGGTCCGAAGGCACAATCGCCTCCGGCGAATACTCCAGAAGCCGACGTCATCAACGTGTCACGATGTACGTTGATCAGGCCGCGAGGCGAGACCTCCACGCCGTCTTCAGGCCGCAGGAACTCCAGGTTGGGGGCCTGGCCGATCGAAAGAATAATGGTGTCGCACTCAAACTGGGTTTCACTGTTGTCATAGAACGCGGGACTAAATCGGTGGTTCTCGTCGAAGACATATTTTGTCTTCAGGCACTCCAGGCCAACGACTTTGCCATCGCGCCCGAGCACCCGTTTCGGACCGAAACCCGGATGCATGATGATGCCTTCGGTCTCGGCCTCTTCGATCTCCTCCAGAGCGGCAGGCATCTCATCGCGCTTCTCCAGACAGACCAGGCCCACCTCGCGGGCGCCCATGCGCAGCGCCGATAGCGAGATATCCATCATTTCGTGCGCGGCGACGGCTTGCAGATTTTCTTCCGAAGGAGTGATCTCACCCGGCGAATCATGCTGCCGCAACACTTCGCGCGCCGCAGAGCGGGCTACGTCCATGGCGACGTTGCCGCCGCCGATCACCAGGACTTTCTTACCAATCGTGAACTTGTAGCCGAGATTGACATTGAGCAGAAATTCGATACCGCGATGCACGCCGTCAAGGTCAACGCTTGGGATGGAAAGCTCGCGGCTGCGGTGCGCGCCTACCGCGATGAGCACAGCATCGAAGCCCTGATGCCGCAATTCTCCGACGGTGAAGTCACGCCCGGCAGCAGAGTTCAACCGAAGAGTAATGTCTCCTGTCTCGAGGATCTCGCGTACTTGCGCTTCCACGACGCTTCGCGGCAGGCGATATTCCGGAATGCCGAGGTACAACATTCCGCCCGCCACCGGCGACGCTTCGAAGATGGTGACGGAGTAGCCCATCAAGGCCAGATCGTGGGCGGCTGACAGGCCGACCGGTCCACCACCGATCACAGCAACTTTGTAGGGGAGTTTCTCAGCCGGCTTAGTCGTAGGAGCAACGGGATGACGCGACTCGGGGCCGTGCCGTTCGGTGAGGAACCGCTTCAGTGCTCGTATCGAGATCGGGCGATCGATCTCGCCCCGCCGGCACGCCGTTTCGCAAGGGTGTGCGCACACTCTTCCGCAGATGCTTGCCATCGGATTCGGATCGCGCGCATAACGGTACGCCTCCTCGAAGCGCCCTTCCGCGATCAGCGACACATAACGGCCCGCATTGGTGTGCGCGGGACACGCCATCATGCACGGGAAATTGGTATTCAACCATTCCCGATCGACCTTCTTGTTGGCAAAGCGAAGTAGCATCAGCCCACTCTGAGACGAGTTACGCAGTGCATGTAAAAGGAAGGAAGGCGGCGGCCAGTCCGCCCACCGTGGTCGTTTATTTCGAGAGAGTGAAGTCGGCCTTGCCTGTGCCGGCAACATCAACAGACTTGCTCTGCGTCTTCATGCCTTCACGCCAGGCGACCACGTTGTACTTGCCGTCGGGAACGTTGTCGATTTTGTAGTTCCCGCTGGCGTCAGTCTCCGCGAAGTAGGGCGTCGGGCTGACGATGATGTAGCCGGCCATCTCCGGGTGAACGTTGCACAGCAGCGACACTACGCCGGGGTTGTCGAACTTGAAGGGACGCTTATCGCCCTTTGGCCAGGTGCCGAGATTGTGGGTAAGTTTCTTGTTGCCGCTGATGGATGGCCAGAAAACATTGTGCTGCACGTTGTCACTGTTCAAGAACTCGACCGTTGTTCCGACCTGAATGACCATAACGTGCGGGCTAAACATCAGGCCCTTCTGGTCCATGACCGGCTGCTGCGATGGTGCCGGGAACGTTTTGCCCGGGATGGTGTCCACGTATACGACGGACTTCCCGGTCGAGACTTTCCCTTCGATGGTGCCGGCGGCCGCGCTGGCTGCCACAGCGGTGATCAGCAAAAGCGTAAATAGAAAGCTGCGCGTCATGAATATTCCTTTCGTGGTTTGTACATCCTCAACTTGAAACCGCTAATACACCCACTCCAACCCGACGACGGCTGTATTGGTGTGGAACGGATTTAATGCCACCGGCAATCCGGTCAGCGGATTGGTTGCAATCACGACCGTTTGTGACGGGCGGAACTGGTACTCAAACGATGCCTTGATGTTGGCGTGGATCAGGAACTGCACCCCCGGAGTGACCCGATTGCGCGTGGACCTGAAGGGTGCGTTGAAGGGGGCGCCCGAAAACGATGGATTGGTCGCCAGTCCGTTGATGCGGTCGGAAGTCGAGTTCACACCGTCGTATCGCATCAGCACCATCATCCACGGATAGGCGAGCCATTCAACATCTGCAAAACCCCCGCTAAACGTGGCTGGGTTGCTGTGAATGAAACCCACCGGAACGGCGGTGCTCAAATTCTGCAAAGCAATGAGATTGCCGTTGGCATCGATCGGCAGGAGGTTGTAATCGTGACCGTACATATACAGGGCATTGAACTGCAGGCAGCAGCGATAATTAAAGGTCATGTTGCCGCCCACGCGATAGAACGGCTCACGTGCGGTGACGACGGCTGCTGTACCGTCGGCCGCTGCCCCTAGCAACCGCTGCACCGAACGTCCGTAAAAGTAGTAGGTACCGAAATTCAGATACGTGTGGTCCCGTGGTCCGGTGGGGCCAGCGGCTTGTATGGCTTCGCGGCTTTCCTTGTCACGCTCCAGGTTGAACCGGTAGTTGAAGCTGGTGTAGATGTCTTTGAAGTTTGCATCCGAAGCCACGCCGACCCCTCCGGAGTTGCTTCCGGTCGCGGTCGGAATGTAGGGATTATTGGGCGCCTGAGGCGTGCCGCTGGTGTTCTGGTCAATAAAGGCAATCGAGTAGTTGTAGCCTCCCGTGTGCAGTCCGCCGCTTAACTCGATCCCCTTTCCCACATTCGCAAAGGCGAATTGGTCATTGACGAATTGCTGCAGCGGAATGAGCGCGTTCATGGCTCCAATATTGGCTTGTGAGTAGATGTCGTAGGGGCTGATCCAAATGCTCCGGGCCTGGGTAAACGGTAATTCGAGTTCAAACTGGCCGACTCGAAGATTGAGCGAGTTCTTCGGCAGCTTTATCAGGCGCCCGATATTGACGAACCTAAGATAGCCGTCGCCTAGTCCACCATTGCCGTTGTCGCCGGCAACACTGATGTCGTCATCCACCCAGAAAGCGATATCGCTACCGAAGTTGCCAGCAGTGAAAATGCTGAAAAACCCGGTCTCAAAATCCGTCGTTGGCACAAACGGCGGCAGCGTCCCAGCCGGGGTCACGGAAGCAAACTTTCCACTGCTGGTGCCTGTGTACTGGAAGTAGTTATTCATGCGCAGGCCGATGGGCGGGATGCCCGGGATCGTTCCTGGCCAGATCGCGTGCGGCCAAAGCTCAGCGTTGGCTGGCGCCCCCAGCATGACGGGCGGAATCTTGAGCATCGATTCGTCATCCTTCGGGAACTTAAAGCCGGCGTCCTTGAAGGCCTTCCCGAAGTCATTGAGCTTGGGAAAGTCAATGTGGCATGTGCTGCAACTGGTGCCGTACATGCGTGAAAACGCTGGAATCGCGTAGCTGCTGATCGAAGATACGAGAGCAAACACGATCGGCATCAGAAACAGACTTGCTTTACGAAGCGCGTTGAAAGGTTGCCGCGGCATCGTCGGTCCTCCCTGCAGGTTTTGCCTTGAACGGCTGTCGGCACATTGATCTTGCCGTCGTCAGCCTTTGAAACTCACGCATTGTGAACCCGAGACCTCCTGCCAGCAGCAGGATCACGGCCGCAACCGCCGTCAGCATGGCGGCGGTATGAAGCTCAGCACTTTGACTTGGCGGCTGAACGTTCGCCGGCCTGTTATCGGGCAATAACGGCGCGGACTGCGCCTTCTGTACAGCAGGCGTTCCTCCTCCTGCTGGCGGGCCTCCGTCTGATAGCGCGACCGTCGCATCGAGGTTCGCCGATTCCCCAGGCGGATACTGCGTCAGGTACAGATAGACGTCCGCCGCTTCGTCCTCGCTTAGGTAGTCCAAAACCGGCATCCTGCCGCGGTAGAGTGCAGGAGTAGCTCCCATCAGGATCGGCGCTCCGTGCGTGACTTTCCGGATGAACTCAGACCGGCTCTTGCGGGTCAAAAGAGCGCCGAGCGGCGGGATGGCTCCCTCCCAAATCTGCTGAGGATCGGGATCGGGTCCAGCTGCGCTGTGGCAGGTATGACAAGTGGACTTGACGATGTGCTCACCTACCCGGACGGGAGTTTCCTTCACCCTGAGCTGCTCCCTTTCTGCACCGGGAACGCCTGCCAACTGTTTCAGATAGCTGAGGAGCGAACGAACCTCGGCATCGTTTAGGTGGGGGAACGGAGGCATATTCTCGCCGCCATTGTGAAGCCTTTGCAACAATGCAATGTTGGATTGCTGTGCCAGCTTCACCGCGTCGGCGCGGCCGATATCCAAACCAGCCCTCTTCATTCGTTCCATCACTAGCTCAGCGGAGGTCGCCCGCACGGGGTTGATGACTGAGTTGATCTCCGGCGGAGCACCTTGGCCGGATTCGCCATGGCATCCTTGACAATTTATGCGGTACAGGTCGGAACCCTTCAGCGTCAAAGTCTGCGATACGGCGCTGTTTTGCAAGTCAGGGTGTCCCGGTGAGGTTGCCTCTCCCGGCTCGGGTGCCGTGGGACCCAAGTGCCAGGTTTTGCCCATGCTCGTTTCGTTGAACGGCCGGTTAAGGTGCATGAGCCAGCTTTCGCCTGCGACCTTCGTCACTACATCCGCTTTGCTCACGATTCCCTTTTCGGCGCGTGTGCCCGCGCGGTTCACCTGCGCAAAAGCGCTGTGCCCGGCCACTAAAATCACGGCGGAAATCGCCACCGACCGCGATTTCTTCGTTAACTGCATACTGTCCTCCCCGCCCGGAACTCGATGTCAACTTGAGCCTACGGGGATGCGACAGCAACGTTGTCAGGGGCGCGTCAGCTGTCCGTCAAAACTTCGTCATCATGTAAACAGCCTTGACACATCGGTAGCAGCTTGGTGGAAACGCGCCACGCCAAAGATCCGCAACCGAACGGAACGGCCCAACCATAGCCATCCTCCTTTGATCCACGGCGAGATAGACGTGCAGCGCCTCGCTCCCACCTGTGATTTTATTAATGGAGTGGAAGTATTTCCTCTGGTGGACCATTTGGCAGTGACACAGATCACAATGCTCGGTGATGAGCACCCGGCATTCTGATTCGAACTCCCGGGCGGTAATTCTCGTGTAGTCAGTGAACAAGAGACTGTGCGGTTGCCGTCGCAAGATGGCCTTCACGCTCACAACCCCGTGGTTTGAGTCTATGAATACTGGGCGGGCCACGCAGCGGGAGTAAGGTCTGGAAGGCACCAGATCGGGAGATCGGCAAGCCCAGGCAGAATCGTGGAAAAGTAATCGCGCACCGGGACTTGCAGCCGACGGCAGCTTTCCACGACTGAGAGAATCGCCGCAACCTTGGGTCCCGCCTGCGGACTCCTGGAACCGCATCCCATGAAGAACTCGAAAAGCTCATCGAGCCCTGAATTCAGGGGTTCGTCATTCCAATCGGCGACGACTAGGCGTCCACTTGGCGACGATGAGCGCGAGGCGTTGGGCGGATTGCCCGGTAGTGTCGCCTGTCAGCTCAGATTATGTTGGCGTCTCTGCAGGCGATGAGGAACGCCTTCTTGAGAAAGTTGGCGCTGGCATACGGAAACTTGCCAGCAGCCCTGAACTCGTAATCCAATATTTGTTGGCGTGAGAGTCCGACGTTGTCTGCCTCCTCGATGATTTGCTGCAGCCGGTATTATGCGCACCTTTGATGTCGCCGTAGCCGCAGTAAGGACATTTGCCTTTCGTGTTCTCGGTGACGAAGGCGGTGTAACGCGCGTCGATCTCACCTATCCGTGAGGTGACTGCTTTAAGGTGAATGATTTCCGTGAAGAGGCTTTTGCAAAAGTCCTTCAGGGCTGTTTCCAAGCCGGCGTTGACGGCGCGAATATCGAGGCAGGTGCCTGGCGGTTTGTCAGGATCGCAAGCACTAAGAGCTCCGATATTGTTGTTGTGGTCATACCAGACGCCCACTTGCCCCGCTGATCGGCGGTGAGCTGTGTTTTGAAGATTTCGTAAATCTCCCGAATTGGTCCGTAGAGGTAGTCACTCACTTTCCCGCGCTGGTCGGGAAGTCGATTCCGGTTAGCGTTTTCCCTTCTCGTTTGGGCCTCGATCAAACGAGCGGCTGCGCCATCGTGGAACGGGAGTCAGTAAACATCTCCGTACCCTTATTTCATCGGACTTTCGCGGATAGCGACTCCTCGTTCAGCCCTGATATTGGCTGCGTCGTGGTTCTGGATTATCCATCCAGCGGCCGCCAGAAGCTGGTCAATGTTTTGGCGCGCCCGATCTTCAGGGGTGATGGGCATGGAAAGGCGAATTATAGCGAGAGGCGGTAGTCCGTTCGAGAAAATTCGCTGCAGATGTTCGTATCTTGACCACCCTGATGATGGAACTAGGTTGAGTGGAGTAGGCCCTACGCCTACTGGGAAGCGCCCGTTTTCGGCTTCTTACCGGGCAACATTCGGGCAACGGCACGCAAGAGCCTTCGCGAAATCACTAGCTTGCAATGACTTCCGGTTGCTGCATCCGCGGGTCAGGCGCTCCAGTATGCAGCAGACAATCCCTCTGAAGACCTACTCTCTCAACTCGGGCGTTCACAAATGACCGAGCGCCAGATGAAATGATTAGGCACCAACACCCCAGCTCCGATGCCAAAACTTGCGACTGCTGGGGTTCAATCCGCAGTGGCTGTTTCTACCTGTGGTCTGGCTTCGTGCAACGGGACTATGGCCGCCATAGAGCCGATAGCCCCCACCAGGGCCACATACGCCGAATAGCGGTAGTCGTGCGTGACGTCTATCATATGTCCGGCCAAGGGCGGGCCAACCATACAGGCGACGCCAAACGACGTGTAAACCCAGCCAAGGAGCCTGCCCAGCCCTGCGATGCCGAACTTCGAGGCGACAACCGAAGGAGTCATGGCGGCATTGGCACCGTAGCCCACCCCCATTGCCAGGGCAAAAACAACGAGTGCGATGTAACCATGACTGAATACCCAGGTAATGCACCCCGCCAGCATCACCGCGGTGCTGAAGAGGTAGGTGTTCATCAGTCCGAATCGCCGGCTCAGGGCAGTGAGCCCAAACCTGCCGGCAATGCTGGCCACACCGATATAGCCAATCAGCCGTGCTGCCGCTAGATGGCTGGCGCCAAGGTCCATTGCGAACGCCGGGAGAAAGACGATGGTCGCGTACAGCGCGATACCACGAAATCCCAGCCCCAGATACAGCAGGAGAAAGGAGAGTGTGCGTACCTTTTCCCAGATCATGCTGTCTTGTTTACGAGGGAGCGGCGGCCGCAGCAGCAAGGCAGCGCAGGCGAGCAGTCCCACCAGGCTGACCCACCCGAACACTTCCAGGGTCTCGCGCCAGCCGAAACGATCAATCAGGCGCGCAGCCGCAGGGGCGCCAATAAGGGTTCCGAGACCCGTTCCGGTGATGGCAATTCCCAGCGCCATATCGCGTTGAACTTTGAACCACTCGCCGACCGCAGCTACCGAAGTAACATAGCTGCAGGCCACCGCTGCACCGACGCATACTCCGAAGGTGAGGTATAACGGCGCAAACCAATGCATGCGGGCCGACAACAGCAAGCCGCCGCTCATCAGCACGGCGGCGATCGCAACCATCGGACGCGGGCCAATCTTGTCTGCAAGTTGGCCGGTTATCGGACCCAGAAAGTACGACAACACAGTAAGGGCGGAAAAGAGGGTCGACAGGGTTGCGTGATTAACGCCGAATGCCGCCTCCAGCGGTTTCAGGAATACGCCGAAGGCATACGACACACCGTAGGCAATCGCGCAGGCAAAAAATCCGGCCACCACGACGAGCCATGCGCGAGGCGAGTCGATCCCCGCAGCGTTCTCAGCAGCAACAGGCATGATCATGATCCTGGAGCGAGCCCCCGAAAGGGCCACTGGCTGGTCAGTATTATCACACTACTTCGGCCAGGGGCAGTGCTCCTCAGCATCAGGTCGCGCCTGAAGGCGTCGTTCCACGCGACCAAGACTGTGCGGAGGCAAGCCACGAATCCCCACGGTCGGGGTCGAGCAACGTCGAACGGCCTCTCTGATTACCTGCCCAATTACCCCTAAGAATTGGACGCCTGCAAGTGCCTGAATCTGCGTGCGCAAGACCCGAGCTGTTAGCTGGCCCATAAACATCAGGTTTTGATGCGACCCTTCCTCGAAGGCACTCCACGACCGGCCGTGTGGTGCTGGACTGCGTGCGTCGCCCTCCATCAAAATGGACCAGATGGTCAACCGATCATTGCAATAGATGGCGGCTTGCGAAGATACTAATTTGAGAACCCCTCCGTGAGGCCGAATGGCGGTTTTCCTGCGTAGGCTAAAATGCTTCCGCGAGTTTTGTCACCTTCTGGCGTTTCCGAGAGGGAATATCTTTGATGCGTGAGCACCCATGAAGCTCAGGATTGGTCTAATTAGCTTAGGGATAGCGATCGGCTCGGCCACCATCTGGGCTCAGGACGAGCAACCCCAGCTCACGCCGAGCACAGCGCCCAGACCACAGGCCAGCGCCAACGTCGGTTCCACTGCTTTGACTCCCGGACAGAGCCAGCCGCAGGTTACCTCGGGTTCAGCCGCAGGTTCGAGCGAGAGTGGAGCTGCTCTGCAGTCCATCACAGTCACAGTGCCCGCCGGCAAGAAGATTCCGCTCATCTTGAAGCAAGGCATTACCACCAAGAACGCCCAGGTGGGTGATCCGGTTTACGCGCAGACCTCCATTCCGATCGCGATTAATAATCACATCGTCATTCCGGCAGGGACTTTCGTGGAAGGCGAGATCACGTGGGTGCAACGACCTGGCCGGGTGAAAGTCCGCGGCCAGTTGCTGATCAACCTCAATTCCATGATGTTTCCCAACGGCTACACCATCGGGCTGCCCGGGGCTGTGCAGGGCACGCCGGGAAACACCGGAACCAACGGCGTCAAGGACAAGGAAGGAACCATTGCCGGCGACAGTAGCAAGGCAAAGGATGTGGGCACGATCGTCGGCCTGGCGATTCCGGGAGCCGGCATTGGAGCCATCTCCGACCAGGAGGGCGGTAAAGGTGCAGCCATCGGCGCGGCCAGTGGAGGCGTTCTCGGCTTGGTCACGGTTCTCGTGACGCGCGGTCCTGAAATTGAGCTGGGCGCGGGGGCTTCGGTCGAGATGGTGCTGGAGCGCAGCCTGACCATCGAACAGAACCAGGCGAATCGGGTGGCTCAGTAAGATCCAAGGAAGAGGCGCAAAATGCGCCGATAGTTCGTGCTCGGGATCGGCTCAGGGCAGCATGTTGACACGGAATATCGTGGTCGTCGCCGTGGCCGATGGTGAAGCTCCTCCGCAACCCCCAGGCTGACAGGTGAGTGTCAGCACCACGTAGCGATTCCCGGTGTATTGTCGTCGTATCCTTCGTCAACTTTGCGCTTCCCGACGGTTATCGCCGCAATGATGGCGTCGTCACGAGCCTTGAAGGTCTGTGGCAAGTGAAACATCGTGTCCGTACCGTATGAACCGTGTTCCCGGTACATCGCGAACTCTGCTCAATGAGATCGGCAGGATGTACGTGGATCCTCCTCGGCGGAAGCCTTGAAGCGCTTTTCTCCCCTTCCCAAATCGGTCTTGAACATTAGGGCTGCCGCTCTCTACCCGAGAGAAGATGCTCTATTTGCGGCAGCGCGGAATAGAACCTCAATTGAACCTTATCATCGGCCTCCCCGGCGACGACGCTCGAAGCGTCGACCTTATTCTGGAGCTCATGAAGGGTCTGGAAGGTGTCTCGTGTACATTCAATTTCCTGAACGTCTTCCCCGGGACGCCGCTGTGGAATCGGACTCAAGAGTTAGGCATTGTGTTCTCTAGCGACGATTACGACGAACGGTATAGCGTCACCGCGCCAACGCTCAGCACGAACACGATGTCCGCCGATCAGCAGATCGCTGCCTACTTGAGACTTCAATGGTCATTGAACGGCTCTGAGATGTCGCGCAAATCAATATCCCCTGCGGCAGAGCAGGCCAGCGACCATTGATGGAGTCGACCAGGCCAAACTGGGCCTCGGAGCTATTTCCAGCAGGCTGAAAGAATAGAGCCTGCCCTGCTTACGTCGGGCCGGCAGATTCGTACCGAAAAGAAACGGTTTCAGCCCAGCCTCCTGGTTGACGGACCCGCCTTGTTTCTTCCAAAAACCTCCTGTACGCCTACTGCACAGACCCTTGACTTCTCGGCGCTAGAATCCGGCGCGCAGACTCTTCCAAAACCAAAGTTAGTTTTGGAGAAGATCAATTTCGGAAAGCTTTCGGAACCCTAGTGTCCGGATTGCCAACTAACCTGCAGCTATCACAAGCGGCTCATCTAATTTCTAGAATGGCCAGTCCTCCAGCGAGAAACTGATTCTCGTGGCCTTACTCTCCACCCTATTTCAATACATCATCCAGCCAGTCGAATATGATCTGGTGCTCAAGGCTCGCGTCATTGACTCCGCAGTGAGCCTCCCCGCCCTCCTTCGTGGTGATGATGTGCTGAGCCTTGGGACAGGTCAGCTTGTCGTAGAACTTCTGACCGTCAACGGCGAGTTGCCCCTCGGCTTGTCCACCAATATTGAAATAAGGGCAGATGATCTTGTCCTCCAATCCCCACAAGTTGTACTTGCCCAGCATGTCGATGAATTCTGCGATCGTTCCGCCGCCCGCACCATGTCGATAACGTATATCTCCCTGGGCGATAAACCTGCTCCCCACGGTCGACAGATCGATTTTGCTCTCAAGATCTCTGGGGCAAGGCTGATCCGCCGGTAACCCGATCGCTTGCAGAACCACATTCTGCCAGTTCGGCAATGTCGTGCTCGCGATGCAGGCCCTTATCCGCTTCTCGAAAGCGGCTGCCCTCGGCGCAAAGTACCCGCCCAGGCTCCAGCCGACTAAGGCAAGTCGTTTCGGGTCGACATCCGCGCGAGCGAGCGCCCAGTCGCAAACGTATTACAGTGGAAGTTCCGTGTCCGGTCGGAAGAACAGCTTCGCACCGGGATTCGAATAGATCGCACCGCGCTGCCCCGGAATCTCGAACAATCCCGAATCTGCCCTCGTGCAGAAATCATTTGGTTTTGACTCACCAGAAGCACTTGCAAGTGCTCTACAATAAGAACTCGAACGTTGAGGCAATGATGAGCGAAGGAAATTACAGGATCCTTCTGGCCGATGCGCCCACTCGGCGGCAAATGATTGTCGGCGCCGCCGTCGCGTTCGGTGGAGTTGCCCTGGGTTCAGTACCTGGCTGGGCCAGCGACGACTTAGGAATTTCTCATACCTGTGCGGCGATTCACCAGGAGGTCGTTTTCAAGGCGAGCCCGAAGCGCGTTTACGAAGCATTGATCGACGCGAAGCAGTTCAACAAGGTCATCCAACTTAGTGCGGCTGTGAAGTCTGGCGCGAAGTTAGGAGACAAACCGACCGACATCAGCCCGGAAGCGGGCGGAGCCTTCACGCTCTATGGCGGTTACATCACAGGGCGGCAAATTGAACTCGTGCCCAGCCAGCGGATCGTCCAGGCATGGCGTACTGGCGGCTGGGAACCTGGTATTTATTCGATTGCCAAATTCCAATTCACCGAACAAGGCTCGGACACCAAACTCGTCTTTGACCACACTGGCTTTCCCGTAGACCAGGCGCAACACCTGGCAACCGGATGGCACATCAACTATTGGGAACCCTTGGCGAAAAACCTAGCCTGAGGTCGAGCTAGCCGCCTTCCGAAGCTATTTCAATTTCGCGTCCGTGTCGCTGTCCTTCGGCAGCTGAACGTAAATGAGTGTGCAACAGAAACCCCAAGAGGATGCCGACGATTCCGACTACATAGAACCAGCATGTTGCGCTCGTGCGAGTTGTTTGTGATTTCGAACCGCGCTGAAAAGCGCTTAACTGCCCCAATCAAATCAACGGCCTGGCGTCCGCATTCAAAGATCGTTTTCGGCACAGCACACGAGGGAGCCGAGCAACTGACTCTTAACCTCATTTACCAGAGGCGCACCTAAGCGCATCAAGTCGCACTGGCTTGCAAACACAACAACATAAAGCTATCAGTCGCATTGCACCATGACGCAGCAAGGCGCACGGAATCCCAAAACCAACTGACACCAGAACTGACACCGCATTCCGAAATCGGGCTTTCGGATTGCTTACTACATGGCGATTTCACAACACCTAATCTGCGCTGACTTCGCTGCAGGATAACTTCCGAATGGCCGACAACACAGCACGTAACGTGCGTGGTTGGACTGCCGCGTTTGCTGGATCAATCAAAGCGATAACGGACAGCCTCTGCTACGGCCTTATATCCAATTCGCCGGTAAATGGAATTCGATGTAGGGTTGCCCAAGTCAGTGTAGAGAATGCACCGATACCCACGGCCGCGAAGATGTTTCGACGACGCATGGACGCAGGCTGCCGCGTAGCCGTGCTTTCGCTTCTCGGGTGGCGTATAGACCCCAGACAAACGAACTACGCCTTGCGCCGGTTCACGGCTAAACGCCATAGAAGTTGTCTCGCCGTTTTGATCCCACAGCCAGATCTGTCCGGCGGCCAACGCTCGGTCTACGCGAAGCTCGGTGTCGTTTGCAGACTCCCCAATTTCATCCTGAAACGCACGGGTCCAGAGAATCATCAGACTGCGATCTCTCGGACCTGCTTGTCGTAAATGACCTTCGGTACGGGGAACTTCTCTCAAGCCCAAGAACTCGTAGAGACGCGTTCCCTGGAACGGTGCGGCGGCCGACTTACATCGTTCACTCCATTGCCCAGCGAAGCTGGCTGCCGTCGCCGCGTCCCCATTGACACCAGGTAGAGTCAGTCCGGCTTCCGCAATTGCATCCACGAGTGCCATTACCACTCGCGGTCCCATGGGTGTCACGGTCGCGGGATATTCTAGAGGTGACTGAACGACCACGCCGACGGTTTCCTCTCCGTGCAACGCGATCCAATAGCGACCTGGATCGCCATGAGCGACGCGGGAGTGCAGAATCGACAGAATCAGATTATGCAGAACTGGTTGCGACGAAAGGAACTTGTCAGCCCTCCTTATCACAAATGCGGGATCTTCGCTAAACAGGACCTTGAGTTCCATGCGGGAAATCTTATCGGATCGGAGCATCGTCAGGAATGCCTCAAATGCGAGGCGTGCAAATTTGGGAGCGAGTCACGAGCAAACCGGACGTAACTGTCGAAACCAGGCGATAGCGCTCACGACCTTGTCCCCCTACTGCCCATCCCCAACTTGCATTTGGTGCCCACCTGGCCGTAATCCGACTCTGCGGCACGGGAGGCCGTCGACCATGCGTAGAAAGAAATGCAAACCGAATTATCGTCGCACCGTGCTCCGGTTACCAGATCTGGACCATTCCCGGTCCTGAACAGGCTCACTTCGCCGGCTTCCCGCCGCGTTTACGAGTACGCCATCGATCAATTCGTTGCCTGGTACTGCTCGGAGCCTCGTCTGGCTTTCAACCGCATTGTGGTCGTTCGTTACCGAATGTACCTGGAATCCCGGGGTCTGGCCGCAAACACCATCAATCAACAACTCGCCGCCGTGCACCGCCTCGCTCACGAAGCCGCTGACTCGGGTTTGCTGAGCCCGGAATTGGCCGCCGGAATCAGCCGCGTGAAGGGAGTAAAGCAGCTTGGGTTTCGCTCCGGCAACTGGTTGACTGCCGAGCAATGCTCGGAAGTTCTCAAGCATGCCAGCGGGAGCAGCCTCCGTGCCAAGCGCGACTGTGCCATGCTGGCGATGCTGTTCGGTTGTGGGTTGCGCCGATCGGAACTGGTTGGTTTACAGGTGGACGACATCCAGATGCGCCAAGGGCACTGGGCGGTCGTGGAT
>JBKQKT010000820.1:0-5674 GCA_052147365.1 Candidatus Korobacteraceae bacterium
CACAGCCTGTCGGGTCAGCGCGAGCGCTACCGGCACTTTTTTCAACGGCATGATGTAACGCCATGCCTCGGCAACCTCGTTGGCGTCTGCGGGTCGAAAAAGCAATATCCGCGGAATTGCACGTACGGACATGAGATGTTCGATCGGCTGGTGCGTCGGCCCATCCTCCCCCAGGCAAAAAGAATCGTGTGTGTAGATGAAGATCGCAGGCTGGTCCATTATTGCCGCCAGACGAAGAACCGGCCGCATGTAATCCGAGAAGATGAAGAAGGTCGCTCCATACGCACGCAACCCCGAAAGCGACATGCCATTTACGATGGAGCCCATGGTGTGCTCACGGATGCCGAAGTGAAAATTGCGGCCGCCGTAGCTACCCTTTTCGAAGTTTGTCGCGCCGTCAATCAGTGTCTTGGTCGAGGGATAGAGATCCGCAGCACCGCCAAGCAGCCAGGGCACACCCTTGGCAACCGCATTCAGCACCTTGCTGCCCGACTCGCGTGTGGCTAGGCCCTTGGCGTCGGCCGGGAAGGATGGGATGTCCTTGTCCCAGCCGTCGGGCAGCTCTCGGTTAAGCATTTGCTGGCAGCTCTTTCCGAGATCGGGCAATTTGTTCGCCCATGCATTGTAGTGGTCGTCCCATTCCTGCTCCCATTGCGCGCCGCGCTCAACGGCTTTGCCCATGTACGCTTTTACCTCGTTGGGAACCAGGAAGTGCTCATCCGGCGGCCAGCCGTATGCGATTTTGGTAAGGCGAACCTCGTCTTCACCCAGTGCTTCGCCGTGGGCCTCTTTTGTGTCCTGTCGGTGAGGCGCGCCCCAGCCGATATGGGTATCAACAATGACCAGCGTGGGGCGGGCCGGCTCACGTTGTGCCGCCTGGATCGCCACATCGACCATATCGAGGTTGTTCACGTCGCTAATGTGAAGCACATTCCAATGCCAGGCCTCGAAGCGCAGGGCCACATCATCGCTGAAGGCCAATGATGTGCTGCCTTCAATCGTGATGTGGTTGTTGTCGTAGAACCAGATGAGGTTGGACAATCCGAGGTGCCCCGCAACCGAGGCAGCTTCGTTGCTCACACCTTCCATCAAATCGCCGTCGCCGCAGAACACGTAGATGCGATAGTCGAACGGGTTATGGCCTTCCTTGCCAAACTGGGAAGTGAGCCAGCGCTGGGCAATCGCCATGCCCACAGAATTGCCACATCCCTGGCCGAGCGGGCCGGTAGTGGCTTCCGCTCCTGGGACAAGACCAAATTCAGGATGGCCCGGTGTCTTCGAACCCCACTGCCGAAACTGCTTGAGATCGTCAAGCGAAAGATCGTAGCCGGTCAGGTACAACAGGGAGTAGAGCAGCATACTGGCGTGACCGTTGGAGAGAACGAAACGATCGCGGCCGGGCCAATGAGGATTCCGCGGATTGTGGCGCAAATAGCGATCCCACAATGTGAATGCCAGTGGGGCGAGCGCCATCGGGGTTCCCGGATGTCCGCTATTCGCCTTCTGCACCGCGTCCATTGAGAGCGTGCGGATGGTGTTGATGCAGAGTTCTATAAGTTGCTGCTCCGGCTTGCGCCCGTCGCCTGCGTGTTGGTTTGCCCGGTTTCTTTCCTGAGTTTCCATTTGGCTACTCACTCGATCCCGCCTTTCTGCTTTTCGAAACTGCCTGCGTTGCTTGTATTACGTCAACGTGATAATTCACGCCTTGCCAATTACCGTCCCGCGGCCAATAGAACGTGAAGGTTATCGGAGCTTTTTGTGTGGCCGCTACCTGAATGTCGGCGAACTCGACGCCCACCGCGGTCGGCGTGGATGGCGTATCCTGAACTGTCTTCCAACCATCGTCGCTCCAGTGCAGGACGAACTGATAAGAAGACTGCACCCGCAACACCCCTCCCGCCGGAACACGTCGGACCTGGCGATTAATCTTCCATACTTCGATTACAGGCCGCGGATGATCGTTGCCATATCGTTGCGCAACCGGTGCGATAAGATCGAAGACCCGGTTGTCGACGACGGAGCGCAGCAATCTGACATATTCGGAATGGGCCCACATCAGAGGGTTGGCTGCACCGGTCGGACCGCCAAAGCATAAGTGCTTCTCCGGCAGGTCGGGCCCGTCCCAGATTTGTTCCGGAATCAGCCCAACACCGGTGGAGAAATTCTCGATAGCGCTGAGATAGACATCCACATCACGACCGGCAGCCAGTTCGTAGGTACCGCGCTCCCCGGTAAGCAACGGCCACGGTCGCCCCACGCCCCAGCCCAGAAATGCGCTTCCGTCATCGCGCTGGCCATAACCGTCGTGATTGTAGCGCCTCCAGCAAGGTCCCTTGGGTGTATCCACTTTTAATACTGCATCGACAACCTGTAATGAGTCTTCGATCAGCGGATCGCCCGCCTTGCGCACGCCGAAGCGCACCAATTCCAGGAATCCGGCATCCACGATTTCCTTGGCGGGATAAGTAGCGCGAGCGCCGGGTCGCTGGTTGGCGAGCACCAGTTCGCCGCTGTCAGGATCCTCGTCGCCCTGTGCGCCTTCGCGGCTGATAGCGGGATTGATGCGGATGTAGTGTCGCGTGATTCCCGGCACCAACGTCCCGCTGTTAGTAACCGTCCACTTCTCGATATGAGACTCCAGGAAGTCAGCATAGCCTCGTACGAACTCTGCCGAGGCCTTGTCGTCGCGCGACTCCAGGAACTCGGCAGCGCAAATCAGCGCGGCGACATTTACGGCCAGAGTGGAGGGAGAGTAGCCGCCCGCCTCCTCCCATCGCTCCTGCGGTGTTGCTGGGCCCTTACGGATCAAATAACCGCAAGCGCGCAGCACCATGTTGTAGGGATCGTAGTTCGCCAGAGCGCCGGCTTTCCACAATCTCCAAGCCAGAATGATAGGGAACGACACTTCGTCAAGTTGGACGCCTGTCCAATAAGGATCGCCATCAATCCAGAAGTTCTGATAGAAACCACCGTCGTCCCGTTGGGTGATGGTTAGATAGATGAGAGCACGAAGCGGCGTGGCCGTGTCGCCCAGTGCGAGCAGCGCGGTGGCGCTGTTGACCATGTCGCGGGTCCAGACCAGATGATAGCCCCCTAAGTCGTCATCGCCCTTGTCCTCGCCCCAGGGTATGCTCATGCTGGCGATCATGGCCCCTGGGTAAAGCTTGTCTTCGTTGGCCAGCAGGAGATTCATACTGCGGGTGAACAGCGCCGAATCGCGAGGGTTGATCCTGTCCAGAAGGGCCAAACGTTTGCTCGTGCGCTGCCACTGATCGAGGAAGCTCTTCAGGGCGCTGTCAAAGGGAATGCTCAGCGACTGAAAAAGCGTGGCCGTAGAATTGTGCACGGTGTGACCAAAGGCCATGCCCAGCGTGAACTCCGTTCCGCGCGAAAGATCGATTTCTCCTGTGAGCGCGACATTGCCATCGAGCGCAGCATCGTAGTCGTAATCCATGGCGAGATTGTGAGCGAGGTCGGTCCATCCGTCGTTGACTCCCACGTAGCCGCAAGAGGTGCGGACAAACTGGGCGGTCGCAGCCAGCGTCAAGTAGGCATTATCCCGATAGGCCACCAGACCTCGCCTGCCGTGGCCGTGTATCACCATAGCGTTGTTGCCCCACCCGCCTATCTGCATGTGGGGCGCGCAAAGCACGTAGAGATGCAGGCGGCCCTGCCACTCCGGCACTACGATGAACTTTGTGTGGATCAACAGACAGCTTAAGTGAGGATCGCCAATGATCTGTTTTTCGATCGTGTAGCGGCCTTCGCGATCATAATTTGTCACCCTGAAGCCAAGCCCATAAGGTCCTATGGCCTCGATCTCGGATCGCATGCTGCGGCGTTCGTCGTGGAAAAATGTCTCCCCGTCACTTACCAGGTATTGCAGGTCGCGGATCTGTGGAGAGTCGATAGTAGGGTAATAGCATTCGGTCACGGCTCCGTTGGCGATCGTGTACCAAATACGGCTGGAGGTTGAGTAGGCCGTGCCAACCGCGTCTTTGGAACCTCGCGTCCATCGAGGCGGAATGCCTGGTCCGCCAGGAGCAGGCTTCAAGGGGATAGGTGTCACAGTTGTTTGGGTCATGGTAGCCAAATCCTGAATTCGGAAGTTTATCGCGAGATTGGGTTCCGCGCCTCATTATTACCGTCTTGTTAAGTCCAGGTTGCCCAAAGCTACTGCCCAAACCCAATCCGGGGAACTTTTGGGTGTTTCCCGGTGAATAAGTGATGAATGAAGCATCCGGATCGCTCTTCCCTGCATCGCTATCAAGTACAAAGTTCCGCTCTCTGTCCGTGCGGGGAAAACGACGCATCCAATTGCTGTCTGGGCGTGTGCAGTCAAAGGAAAACGCTCTTTGCGTGTGCCGCATGAACGGAATTCGCCTGATGATGACGAACAGCAGTCGCCACGCACAAGCCGCTTCAGCACCCGGTTTTCTGGCCCGTTGCTCACAGCGAAAACCTACAAGTCCGAACGAATGGAGGGTCAAGGAAAGTGCGAATTGCAATCGCTTCCGATCAAGCAAGCCATGAGGCAAAACAGCATCTCGCCGCGAGGCTGACTGCGGCCGGGTACGGCGTCGTGGATGCCGCGCCGTCGATCACTTCGCGCGAGCGGCCTGACTATGCCGAGCAGGTGGCGCTTTGCGTGCTTCGCCATGATGCAGAACGCGGCATCATTATTACCAACCGGGCTGTGGGCGCTTCCGTTGCCGCCAACCGGGTCCCTGGGATCCGCGCCGCGCTGTGCAACGACCCCTATTCGGCACGCGTGGGGGCCCACTCGGAAGGTATGAACGTGTTGGTGCTCCCGCTGCACACATTGAAAGAGGAGAGCGCTGAGGAGGTGGTTGACGCCTATCTGGGCTCGAGCCTTGCGCCCGTAGAGGCAGTTGGTGGTTTGCCGCCTTGGCGGTTACAGCGGGTGTTTACGTATATCCGCGAAAACCTCGCCCGGGAAGTCTCGGTTGCGCAGCTGGCACAGACCGTGGGCATGAGCCAGTATTATTTCTCCAAGTTGTTCAAGACGAGTACCGGCACAACACCGCACCAGTACGTCATGCGGCAGCGGGTGGAACGCGCTCAGCAGCTTTTGCGTGACGGCGGGACTGCGCTTGCCAATGTGGCCACGCAGGTGGGCTTTGAAACCCAGAGCCACTTCACCAGCGTCTTCCGCCACCTTGTTGGCGTCACTCCCAAACGTTATCGCGAGATGCACGAGGGAGCGCCCCAGGTGGAAATGGAACAGCAGAAGACCGCGGCGTAACTTGGGCAGTCAGGGGGCTATCCGATCCGTTTCTGTTTCCCGGCGGTAACGTAGGCAAACGCCGTATTGAGCCTTCGGGATCAATCTTTCGGGCCGGTTCCACCTCGGGTCACCGATTGGGCTGCACCAACCGTTAAATAGCTTCCAGGGTCTCCAGTTCTTCTTCCAGCCGCTGCTTGTTGTAAAGTTCGGTATAGTAGCCGTTGCGCGCGATTAGCTCGTCATGTGTTCCGTACTCGACGATGGAGCCATCATGCAGTACGGCAATGCGGTCTGCGTTGCGCACCGTTGAGACGCGATGTGAGATGAAGATAGTGGTACGCCCCTCCATGATCTCGCGCAGGTGGTTGAGGATGCGGTCCTCAGTCTGGGTGTCAACGCTAGCGAGGGCGTCGTCGAGCACCAGGA